>NZ_NXBA01000019.1:0-1610 GCF_002383835.1 Campylobacter sp. 107 | reverse complement strand
CTATTTATTCATTCCTAGATGAAGATGAGGAACTTTCAAGAAAAGCTAGTCGAATTGTTTTAAGAATAAATATGGATATTATACTTTATCTTTTAGATAATGAAAAAACTTTTATAGGACATAAAACTTATTTTTTATTTGACAAGGAAAGATTTAAAGTTTTTGAAGATTTTTTATTTTTTCTAAATACTCGTTTAGAAGAGGATTTTTTGCAAAAAAATGATAATGATTTTGAAATAATAGAAATTGTAACATATATTAATCTATTGATTGGCTTAGATAGTGCGTTTGCTAATAATATGTACCTAAGAGAACTTTCAATAGCTCCTATTTGTGATTTAAATAATCCCAAAACCATAGTAATTCTAAATGGCATAGAAAAAATTAATATTGCAGTTGATAGATATATCAATCTTATAAATTCAAAAATTAAATTTATTGCCTATAAAGATGATTATCTTAAAATGAAAATAGAAAATATAAACAATAATTATCCAAAACTCAGACTCGGTCAAAAACAAACCAATAAACTTAAATCCATACAATCCAAACTAAAAGAGTGTAAACAATGAACGAAGAATTGCAAAAAGAAGAATTACCTAGAAAAAAATTAAACGAAACAGAAAAAGATTTGCAAATTCCTTTAAAAGATGCGGGTGTAGATGAAATAGGAGAAAAACTACTTAAAGAAGTAGAAGATGTAAATAAAACGGAAAATTTTATGCATCAAAATGAAGTTCAAACCATGAAAGGTATCACTGGTTTTTTAGATAATGTAACAGATATTGGCTCTAAAGATTACCTACTCCCTTTTAAAATCATCATAAAAAGAGCAGATAATACCCTTAGTGGAATTGATGCTTTAATAGAATATCAAAAAACAAAAGATGGTTTAAAAGTTTCTGTAAAAATTGGTTCTGAAATTATTGCTTCACAAATTTTTAAAATAGGAATACCGATAATAAGCACAGCAGCCATTACAACTTATAGTGCAATAGCAATTACAAGCGGCACCTTGTTAGGTGTTTTAGCAGCCATTAGTATTGTTGGCACTGGTATGATAATTCTTTGGTGGATTAATTCTAAAATAGAAGATTGGTTAAAAGATAGTGGTATTTCTTTTATTGATTTTATAAGAGAATATGAAACTCATTTAAGTTCTGAAGAAAAATATTATCATAACTTAGCACATTGTCATCAAACACAAATTAAAAATATGCAAAGAATTCAATTATATTATGATGGTAAGATTTCAAAAGATTTAAAAAATTATTATTATCCTTTTTATGATGTTAAAAAAACTCCATCTTTACTTAATGAAAAAAGTTTACTCAAAAGCATATCAAAAGATTATAAAGCGTTAAAACTAAAAGATACAATAGATAACATCCACATTAATTCAGAATTTTATCTATTAAAAGCTTTATATTTTTGTGAAAGTTTTACAAGTTTTAATCAAAACAATCAAGCTTTATTTAACGAAGAAAAATTTCCTTATCATTCTAGCTTTTATACTATATTCTTATTGCACAAAGATAAAATCACAAATACTTATTTAAATGCAAGAAAAGAACTTTATAAAAGTATTGATGAATTTAAAAGACTTGGTT
>NZ_NXBA01000018.1:0-165356 GCF_002383835.1 Campylobacter sp. 107 | reverse complement strand
AAACGATACTTATTTAAAAGCAAGAAAAGAACTTTATAAAAGTATTGATGAATTTAAAAAACTTGGCTTTAAAGATTTAGAAAATGCTTATCAAACTTATATGAATTCTTTGATTGTAAATAAAGAAATAAATAGTAAAGACGAAACAATAAATAAAAATAAAAACAAAGAAATAAATAAAAATTTAAATCAAGATGAAAATTCAAATCAAGAAAGTGATACAAAAGAAAATACAAATAGCACAAAAGAACAAGATTTTTATCTTTTATCTTCTCATTCTAAAAACCTAAACCATTTCATCTTAGAAAATAAAGACAAAAATAAAAAAATTATCTTTTTAAATAATGCTTCATCGATGTCAAATTTAATCCATATTTATGATAGTCATTGCGATATTTTTATTAAAAATGAATCTTTACTTGACATTAAAAGAATAGAAAAAGAATATGATATTAAATTTAAAGAATTTAGCACAAGAGTATTTTTTTATGAAAAACTTCTTTTAGGTGCAAAAGAAAATAATGAGTTTTCATTTGAAGATAAAGAAGAAAATTTGCTTTATTATTTTAAATACGATAAAGAGGATTTAAATTCTCTAGGGGATTTGAATATAAAATATAACAATCATAATGCAAAGATTAAAAATTATTCTTTATTAGAAGAAAGTTTAAATATTAAACTAGAACCCAAAGAGCTTAAAAAAGAAATTGCTTACAACAATACAAGTTTTAACAAAATTTCAAAAGAACACTTAAATGAATCCTCATTCAGTGCTAAAGAACCTTGCTTTATCTCTTTATATTTAAAAGATGAACACAATAAACCCATTGCTAATGCTAAAATCATTATCAAAGGTTTTAAACATGATGAAGCCTTAAGAGTAGTTAATCTAAAAAGACGCAGTGATGAAAAGGGTAAAATAAGATTTGATAAAGAAAAGTATTTTAGTGATTGTTATAGCTTTAAAGTAAAGCTTGATGAAAGCAAAGCTTATTTTCCTACTCCTTTACAAAATGCTACAAGGATATTTAATAATTATACCCATCACAAAGTTGGACTCATACTTAAATTTAAAGCAAAAGATCATTTAGTTTATGATGGATTTAATCTCTATCATTATAAAGGAAATGAATTAATTAATTCTTATATGGCAAGAAGTGGTACTGCTAAGGCAGACAATCAAAAAAGAAGTAAAAAGCAAATTGCAAATTATTTTTACCAAGATGAAAAAGATACAAGTAAAGGTAAAAAAGCTTATTTTTATTATGATGATGAAAGTATTAAAGATAGATTTGGCACTTTGCCTGAAGGAGAATATTATTTAAAGATTAATGAAATAGCTAAAGATACTAACCCTAGCTTTTTAAAAGATTATCCCTTTGAAATAGGAAAAACTTGGGGAAAATGTTGTGTAAGATTATATACCAATAAAGAATGTTCTAAAACTTTTAAAGAAGTAAAAATAAAAGAAAGTAATGAAAAAGAAAACAAAACAAGCAAAAAAGATAAAAAAGAGCAAAGCATAATAAAAGATAATCTATATCTTTATAGCATCAATGAAAAGGGAGAGTTTGGCAGTAGTGGTAGCATAGGTATGGCACAAGCACAGTTATTAGAGGATTTAAGTAAGCAAGCTAAGTTTGTGCGGAGTGAGGGGGAAAATATAATCTCACTCAAAGTGGCTTACCCTGAAAAAATAGATAATAAAATTATATTTGTAGGAAAAGTTTATGAATAAAACACTAATATTTCATGAAAATTCCCATATTGATTTAAATGCTTCTTTTGCACCAGGGACTTATATAGAATTGCAATTAGAAAAAGAAAGCGATGAAAAACTAAAATGGGCTTTTGTAGAATGTGAAAGCAAAGAAAAATTAAATTTATTATTACATGATTGCAATGGCTATATTGATGAAAAAAATCTTAAGGTATTATTTGAAAATGATGATTTGATTTATAATGAAAGCTATGAAGACAATATTTTATCCTTTTGCTTGCCTATAAATAGAAGCAACGAGCCTAAAGAAGACATACAAGATTATAAATACTACATAGTTTTATTTGCTTATAGTAGTGAAAAAACTATGCCTAATTTAGAAGATCATTACATCATCATAGATATGAGCTTTAGAGTGGGAGTTGGAGATGATGAGGATGTAGAAGAAAGTAAACTAAGGAATGATTTTAATAGTGATATAATTCAAACAAATTGTATTTTTAGTGTTTTTGAGGCTGTAGAGTTTTTAAAAGCTTGCCAAAGTTTTAAAGAAAAAGCAAAAGAAACAAATAATTATGAATTTTTTAAAAATTATCCCCAACTTGCAGGAAAAATTGCTTATATTTATTATAGATTTGATTTAGCTAATGAAAAATTTATTAAAAGTGTAAGTGATGGAGATAAGTATTTAAAAGAAAGAGAGAAATTTGTTAAAAAATTTATAGATGTTTATTCTGATGAGAAATTTTTTATCATACCAAGCTATAAAGCAAAATTTAGTGAATTTTCAAACAAAAGTGATGAGGAAAAAATTATGTTTTTTCAAGAATTTCTTGAAGATTTGGTAAAAGCTTTCGACATAGAACCACCAATTCCAACTATTTATAAAGAGTTTAAACAATACAATAACGGATCTTATAATAGTGTAGGAAAAAAAGCATTATATTTGAATTTAAAAAACAAAGAAGAACAGATATTATCAACTTTTTTTCACGAATTTAGACATTTTTATATTGATAAAAATAATTCTAAAGAAATAAAAAATCAACATACAGAAAGCATTTTTAAACTCATATATTCTAATGAATATTTTAAATTTGAAAATGTTGTTATGTTTTGGGCGTATGATAAAAAATGTATAATTAGTAATAATTATACAGATTGTGTCGGAGTTAAACCTTATAAATACAGTATATTTTCAGATAAACCTGCAATTTATTGGTTTTCTCCAAGTGAAAGAGATGCGAGAATAAGCACATTTTATTTTGAAAAATATAGGGGTTGATATGTTAGAAGTAGCCATAAAGAATATATTTAAACATAAAGATTTCTTACAAACCAGAAAAGAACCTTATGCTATTTATTTAGCCATAAATACAAACATAAAAAGTTATAATAATATTTGTCCTAGCGAGCAATATTTTTGGAAATTTAATGATATGAATGAGCTTGAATGCTATAATCCAAAATTTGGCATATATCTTGGTAAAATTGTTTTTGATAAAAAAGGCAACAAACTCATCCCAAAATACATACCCGCTAAATTTGAAAATTTAGAAGAAGAAGTTAAAAAGATAAAAAATCCCTTATGGCTTGCTAATAAAAATCCTAATTATATTAAACCTAAATTTTATGATGGTATGGATGGGGGTTATTATTTTGAAAGTCCAAATAATTTAGAGTATCAATGTAAAATAGAAAAAGACACTCAAATTTTAAGCCAAGAACAAATCATTTCCTATGTGAAAAAACTTTATAGTAAAAACACAATGATAATAAAAAATTATATTGATGCAATCAATAAAAACCATGGCATAAAACCTTTCGTATTTAGTGATGAAATTTATGATCAATTAGGAGAAGTTGGCATTCTTACAAAAGAACAAGCTAATAATTTTAAAGATAAAAGTTATATTAAAAAAAATCCAATATTGCTTGCTATGCTTGATTATTTAGCAAAACAAAATAAAAAAGATGAAGATTATTTAATCACTTTTGATGATGAGTATTTTTATGCTGATTTGGTTTGGAGTTTAAAAGATTTCTTATTAGAGCTTTCTTATGGTTTGTTTCAAGATGAAACCAAGCTTCTTTTTAATCCTGCAGCTTATATGGATGACACAAAAATAGATTATAAAAATTTAAACGAAGAAATAAATAAGCGTTATGAAAAAATATTGCTTGATATGGGATTTGAAGGAGAAAATGGTTATTTTAATGATTATTATGATTATGGCTTTGGCAATAATGGTATTTTTAAATTTAACATATATGATTATTTTGCTTATGATGAAATAGGAGTGCGCCCATATGTTTCTCCTAGAAGCCCTTTTGATAGCCCTAATTTTGTCTATTCTGATGGAAATTATCACGGAGATGCAAAGCTTATCCCTTCTGCTTTAGGAAAGTATTATTTTGAGCTTTCCTATCAGAAAGGAGTTTATATAGAACTTTTACGCCCTTATTATCCAAGCATAAAAGATTTACCAGAAGGTTGGGACAATAAAATGCTAGAAAAAGCTAATTTAAAATAAATATGAGCATCCATGAAAAAACCTTTTTACAAACTTAAAAGATTTTATATGCCCTGCGGTTTGCTTATAGCTTTGATTATTTTTATAAGCTTAGCTTATCATTTTTTACAACGACCCTTAGAGCTTATCTTTTGGGATAGATATGATATATCAAAATTATCTATTAATAACGAAGAGAAAAATTTTAAAACAATGAAAACTGTGATTACTCCTACTTTCGCTAACACTTAGAAGTAGGAGGTTCCTAACTAAAGCCAAGTATTCTTAGCTAGCTCGAAAGGCTTCTTGTTTATAGCTTACACCTAAATTTTCATATAAAATATTAAAACTTATACAAAAATCTTTCATAAATTGTTTCAGAAGTTAAAGAGTTTGTTTGGTAAATTATATTAAGGGTTTAAGCCGCAGGCTGACCCCCTACGGCTAAATTGTAAAACCCCTGAAAGGAGGTACATAAAACTCATTCTAGTGGTTATTATACTGCTTTGTTTATTTATAGTCAAGGCATATTAACCAAGCTCAATTTTTGGGGAAACTGGAGTGGGTTACCTGCGGTATCAAACAAACTTTTAACTAAGCCTATCTTCCTTTCTATTGAATTATTTTATTTTTTAATTTATATTTTTCTTGCTTATGCTAAAAGATAAGATTCAATCATAAATAAAATGTATTAAGAAGCTAAAGAATTTGTTTGGTATAATTATAAAAGGTAGATGCCAAAGGCGGCTACCTTTGGCATTAATGGCTGTGATTAAATCGTCCAATAAAATTATAGTAATTATTATACTATTATGTATAATAGTTGTCAAGTGTTATTAATACTTGATTTCCCCTTTTTAAAGGGGAGCTATAATTTCCCTTTGGCTTACCAAACAAACTTTTAACCAAGCCTATCTCCTTTCTATTGAATTTCTATATTTTAAAAATTTTATTTTTTAAAAAGTATATGTTAAAGTATATGTTATTTGTATTATTAATTTTTAAAGTATGTTATTTTAGGTATTTTCACTATAAATCACAGTCCTCTTGAGCGCACCATATTATTTACCTTCTTTAATTTTTCTTTTAGCTAATCCCATATGCTCGTAAGCATCAATTTCTTTTTTGTAAGATCCAGAAATTTTCTTAAGTTCTTTATTTAAGTAACTTACAGTTTGTGCACTTGCATTAATATTTGCAGCCAACGCAGAAATAAATTCTAGTTTCTTTTTTGTTGCTTCATCTAATTCTTTAGAAGTTTTTGAACCAAGTTTATGTGTCTGCACATAAAGTTTGGCAAGTTCTTTTAATTCAATATCTGTTAGCTTAACATCGGAAGCAGCAATTATCATTTTATCTAAGTCTGTATCAAATTTTTTAGTCTTTTCGGCTACATGCTGCTTTTGGCTAGTTTTTTGCTTTTTAATTGTTTTTTTGCCATCACTTGTAATAAGATAAGCAATCATGGCTAAAAACAATAAAAGCGCTAAAGCAGCACAAAAAATAACCAAAAAAATATGGCTCATTTAAAGTTTGCCCACAAAATTTCGCTTCCTTCTTGCAAAAAGAGCTAAAACCACCATCAACGCAAATCCCAAATAAACATAATCAGGAATTTGAGCCGCTTCACCTGCGGCGTAAGAATGAAGTCCTGTTAAAAAGTAATTTACTCCAAAATAAGTCATAATAATAACCCAATAAGCAAACATACTCCATAAAGCAAACACAAATTGATTACAATATTTTGGAATCATTCTAAGATGCAAAATTGCTGCATAAACCAAAATACTAACTAAAGCCCAAGTTTCCTTAGAATCCCAACTCCAATATCTCCCCCAACTTTCATTTGCCCAAATTGCTCCTAAAAAATTTCCTACAGTAAGCAAACAAAGTCCAAAAATCATTGCCATTTCATTAATTCTTGTAGCCTCTGTAATATTTCTCAAAATATTAAGATTATATTTTCCATCTTTCTTAAGAAAACACATTAAGAACAATGTAAAGATACCAAGTAAGGCACAAAGTCCTAAAAATCCATAACTAGCAGTAATAACAGATACATGAATACTAAGCCAATAAGAATTAAGCACAGGAACAAGATTTGTAATTTGCGGATTCATTTCGCTTAAATGTGCAACCATTAATACAACACCAGATAAAATAGAAGTTAATGACAAGGCTATAGGACTTTTTCTAGAGAAAAATATACCCGACAAAGACAATGCCCAAGCTATATACACCATACTTTCATAGCCATTACTCCATGGAGCATGACCTGATAAATAAGCACGAAGTCCAAGACCTACTGTATGAATTACAAAAGCTAAAACATTTAAAACATATACCACTTTAAATATAAAAGAGATTTTTAAATTCGGTACGACCATTTTAGAAAAAACAAGAATCAAAAGTAAAAAACCCGCAATTAAATATACAGGAGCGAGTTTAACGAAAATTTCAGCCTTATTAGAAAAAATTTCCATTTCAACCTTGGTTTTACTAGGCATGACTTTATATCCTATTTTTTCTTGATATTCTTTGATAAATTTCAAGCCTTCATCAGCTCTAGTCCAATTACCATCTTTAAAAGCATTTTCCACGGCACTAAAATAATTCTGTATTAAAGCCAAAACAATATGCCCTTCATCCCCCTTAAGAGTAGTTACAGCAGAAAAAGGTGCAAGCCAAACATTATTTGGGTTATTTTGAACAGGAATAAATTTAAATAATTCACCACTAAAAACTAAATTTACAATATTAGCTCTTTCATCTAGTTTTATAATTTCCTTATCAAAAACTCCTCTTGCATTTGGGTTTTTACGATTTGCATTTTCAATATATTTTTGAAGTTTATATCGGTTATTCTCATCAAAGAAATCTTTATAAGAAATATATTTAGCACTAGGAATTTCTAAAATATTTGCAATAGCATCACGAACTGCTTGATTTTGTGGCATTAAAATAAAAGGTTCCATTTGCCATTTATCTACATCAACGAGCATAGAAAGCATAACAGCATTAGAATTTTGACCCTTATAGCTATCACTTTGATGAATTTTTTCTAAAATTTCTCTTGATAGCGTATCAAAAGGTACCATTCTTCCATCTGCTGATTTTTGAACTATTAAAGTAGCAAGAGCTTTAGCATGATTAGTATTTACCATAGGTAAGGTCGAATTTAAATCTTGAGCAAAAGTCTTTTCAGAACCAAAAGATAACAATAAAATAAAAATAATCACACTTGTATGTTTTAAAGTGTCTTTATTAATCAATCTTGCCAAAGTTCTAAATCTAGAATGTGGATTTAAAAAATTCATAAACATTCCAAGACAAAGCAAAAAATAACCTATATAAGTTGGTATTTTGCCTGGATCTTTATTTACAGATAAAACAGTCCCTTTTTCATCTTGATCATAAGAACTTTGATAAAATCTATAGCCATCATAATCTAAAACATTATTCATAAAAATTCTATAATCAAAATTTTCATTATTATTTTTTACAGTAATTTCACTTGCATAAGACGCTGGAGACATAGAACCTGGATAACGATCTAATACAAAATCTCTTAAATAAATATCAAAAGGCAATTGTTCATAAGAAAGTGCCCAAGAAATAAAGAATTTTTGACCTGCAAGTTCTATCATAATAGGTTTATTATATTCAAAAATATAAAATTCTTTATTTTCATTTTTATAGCTTAATTCTAATTTCAAAGCATTAGAGCCAGTTAATTCTAAGTTTTTATTCTCATTACTTAAGGCAAAATCTTTAAAATGCAATAATAAAGAATTTTTCCAATTTTGAGGCTCGCCAAAAGTAGAAATCAACATAGTTCTACCCACTTCTAACCAAGCAGATTTAAACCATAACCAAAAACTTTCATCTTGAGGTCTATTGGAACCTTCTAAAGCTTCTTGCGCGTGCAAAGAAGCAACTTTAACTACAAAGCTGATATCATTAATTTCATAGAGTCTTCTTTCCTTAGCATTTGCCTTTTCTCCAATTTTAAGGTCTAAATTTTGTCCATCTAGCATACTTAGAAAATGTAAGTTTTCACTTGAACTTAAAGTTAAATTTTCATCAATTTTTACAAAAGGTGCTTTAACATTATCATTCATAAAAGCAAAGTTAACCCCTTCTATATTCTTAACTTCACCTTTTTCAAATTTAACATCAACGCCTTGAGATCCTTTTTGAGAAAGCATCAAAACCAATAAAGGATCAGAATTATTATTTTCTTTATAAGTATAATGAGCATTTAAGATTAAATCTTTATATTTTAATACAGCTTGATCATCACCTAAATTAAGTTTTAGTTTAAAAGAATTAGCAAAAGGCAAATTTCCTATATAACGATCATTAACCGCACTATAGCGTTCTCCATCTTTTATAGCAGAAATACGCAAAGAAGTCTTAGAACTTTCTATAAGTGAATTTTGAGTATGCTCTCTAATAGGTAAAATACCTTCAAAACCAGCATATCTTGTCATTGCAGAACCCACTAAAATAAATAAAAAAGAAATATGAAAAATCATTAAAGGCAATTTTTTAAGCCCAAACATTTTATAACGAAACATCCCGCATAGTAAATTAATACCAAGTAAAAGTTGTATATATTCAAACCAAAAAGTATCATAAACCATTGCCCAAGCCGTAGGAGTTCCATAAGCACTTTCAATAAAAGTTGCCAAAGCACAAAAAAGCGCAAAAAGCAAAAACAATGCAACCGAAACTCTTAAATCCCCTATGCTTTTTATTATATTTTTCATTCTTTTTCCTTTAAATTTTAAAGCCCTAAATATTTCTTTCTAATCTCATCATCACCTATTAAATTTTTAGCCTCGTTTTTCATTACAATATGACCATTTTCCAAAACATAAGCATAATCGCTTATTTTTAATGCAGAATAAGCATTTTGCTCTACCAAAAGAATAGTTATACCCTCTTCTTTTAAACGCACAATAATATCAAAAACTTCACCCACAATCTTTGGAGCAAGTCCCAAAGAAGGCTCATCCAACATCAAAAGTTTTGGTTCGCTCATTAAAGCCCTTGAAATCGCAAGCATTTGTGCTTCCCCTCCACTCAATGTTCCAGCTAAAGCATGCTTTTTGCTTGCAAGTCTTGGAAAAAGTTTATACATTTGCTCTCTTAAATGCTCATAATTTTCAGCATTATTAAAAGCACCTATTTTTAAATTTTCCTCTACGCTTAAATTAATAAAAACACGCCTTCCTTCAGGAACTAAAGCTATACCTTTTTGAACTAAAGTATGAGTTAAATGCCTTTTAGTATCATAACCTAAGAAATTAACCTCACCGGTTCTTTTAGCTGAATTTAAAAGCGCATTTAAAGTTGAAGTTTTACCTGCTCCATTTGAACCTACAAGAGAAACAATATGACCTGTTTCCACTTTAAAATCAATCCCTTTAACAGCTTCAATTAATCCATAATAAACATGCAAATCTTTAACTATTAGCATCAAAATCCCCTAAATACGCAGCAATTACTTCTTTATGATTTACAGCATCGCAAAGTTTACCTTCAAAAATTGTTTTTCCATAATCAAGCACCAATACACGATCACACAATTTATTGACAAATTTCATATCATGCTCTATAAGCAAAACGCTAATTTTATAATCTTTTCGTAATTTAAAAATGAGCTCAGCAAGTTCATCGCTCTCAGAGCTATTCATCCCAGCGGCTGGCTCATCAAGCAATAATAATCTTGGCTGAGTAGCCATTGCTCTTGCAATCTCAACTTTTCTTTGTTGTCCATAACTTAAGCTAGTAGCCTTTTCATTGGCAAATTCTACAATACCAAGTTCTTCTAATATTGTATAAGCCTTCTCTTTAAATACTTGTTCTATTTTTCCAAAACGCCCTAAATGCAAAAAGGCTTCAAAAATATTATATTTCATTTGTTTATTAAAACCAATAAGAACATTTTCAAGTACATTCATACTTGAAAAAAGCCTAATATTTTGAAATGTTCTAGCTATTCCTAAATGCACAATCTTATGAGGTTTTAAGTGATCAATTCTTTCTCCTAGAAATTCAACCGAACCTGAACTAGGTTTATAGTTACCTGTTATAATATTAAAAAGAGTTGTTTTACCAGCCCCATTAGGTCCAATTAAAGCAAAAATTTCGCCCTCATTGATTTTAAAAGAAGTTTCATTAATAGCCTTAACACTACCAAAACTTTTTGAAATTTGTTTTAATTCCAAAATCATTTTTTACTCCTTTTAAAACGCTTTTTAATCCCTCTAATCACATCACTCAACTCGTAATAACCCATTATGCCTTTTCTTGCAAAAAGCATTACCAAAATCAGAACAATAGAAAAAACAACCATTCTAAGCCCTGGTGTTGATTGGATATCAAGATTTAAAGAATCTATTTTTATATTTAACTCATCTAAAAATCTAAGCCACTCGCTTCCACCAATAACCAATATCGCACCTATAATAGCACCTGTAGTAGAACCAAGTCCACCCAAAACAATAATAATCAAAAGTTGAAAAGTAAGTAAAAAATCAAATTGAGTTGGAGATACGGTAGTCAACAGACAAGCCAAAAGTCCGCCACCTACACCTTCTAAAAATGCTGAAGTGCTAAAAGCTAAAGTTTTTATCCAAAAAGTATTTATTCCCATAGCGCTTGCAGCATCTTCATCATCTCTTATAGCCTTCATTGCACGACCATATTTAGAATAAACTATATTTAAAATTAAAATAACCGCTACAATAGCAATACCACCCGTCCAATAGATCGTGGAAAATTGTGGAATATCTACCAGCCCTCTTGAGCCATTAGTAATAGAAGGAAAATTAATAGCAGCTATTTTAATAATTATTCCAAAGCCTAAAGTTACAATAGCCAAGTAATCCCCTCTCACGCGAAATACAGCAAAAGCCAAAATCAGGGCAAGTAAAGATGAACAAATTCCAGCCATAATTAAAGCTAGAATAAAGGAATTTGAATGGATAGCTAAAATAAAAGAACTAGGACCATCTAAAAAAAACTGATCATTTTTTGCATCAGCACTTAAAAGAACTAAAGCAGCCGCATAAGCTCCAATCGCAACAAATCCATTGGGTTCTAGTGAAAATTGTCCAGTTACACCATTAATAAGATTGTAACTCACAGCCAAAATAATAAAAATAGCAATTTGATTAACAATGTTTAATCCATAATCCCCAAAAATATAAGGAGAAATGAAAATAAAAATAATTGAAGCAATTAAAAAGATTAAATGTAAAACCTTAATTCTAACCATCATCAAAACCTACTCTTTTCAAAATTTATACCTAAAATTCCCGTAGGCCTAAATAACAATATAAACACCAAAAAAATAAAAGCAAATGCATCTTTAAAGCCTGATAAATCTGGAAAAAAAGCCACAACAACAACTTCAGTAAATCCTATAATAAGTCCACCCAAAACTGCACCTACCACAGAACCTATACCTCCTAAAACTGCAGCAGCAAAAGCTTTCAAACCTATTAAAGTTCCCATAGTAGGTTCAACAGAGTAATAATTTGCAGCCCAAAAAACACCCCCAACTGCTGCCAAAGCTGAACCTAGGGCAAAAACTATAGCAATAATACGATTTGCATCTATACCCATTAAATTTACTGTTTGTATATCAAATGCCAAAGCACGAATAGCTATACCATATTTGCTTTTATACAAAATCCATAACACCGCTATTAAAATAACAAATGTAAGAGCAGGAACCATTAAAGAACCATAAGTTGTTATCACTCCACCAAAATTAACACTTTCCTCAAAATAACTTGGCGGTGTAAAAGTTCTAGGTGTTGAAGTAAAAAGCATATTAAAAAGATTTTGCAAGAAAAAACTAATACCGATTGCTGTAATCAACAAGGAAATTCTAGGAGCCTGTCTTAAAGGTTTATAAGCGATTCTATCTGTAGCTATTCCAACACAAGCAGCAAAAATCATTGCTAAAGACAAAGCTCCTAGAAAAGGAACATTTAGATTAGTCATGCAAAAAAGAGCCGCATAAGCACCAACCATCATAATATCGCCGTGAGCAAAATTAATAAGTCTTAACACGCCATAAACCATAGTATAGCCAACAGCAATAAGGGCATACATACTGCCCAAACTAAGTCCATTAACAAGTTGTTGTAAAAATAAAGTAGAATCCATAATCTTTCTATTTTTCCTTTAAGGATTGATAATATCTTTATAATTTTGCTTCTGATTTTTAATTTCTTTAACCACTACAGAACGAGTTGCATTTCCTGTTTGATCAATACTGATAACACCAGAAACACCTTGATAATTTTTAGTTTGGTGAATTTTTTCATTGACACACTTACTAGTAAGATTTTCAACGCAAGCATTCATAGCATTTAACATTACAAAATACGCATCAGCACCCATAGCCGAAAAATTTGGAACTTCTTTTGTTCCTTTAGCTTTTTCATAAACACTGATAAATTCTTTGCTTAATTTTGTAGTTGGATTATTAGCATCAAAACTATCTGTGAAAATATAACCCTCGCTTGCATCTCCAGCTAAACTAATAAAAGTTTGATCAGCAACTCCATCTGCAGAACCCATAGGAATATTTAAACCTGCGAGTTTTGATTGTCTTGCAAATAAAGAAGCTTCGCTATAATAAAGCGGTAAAAAAATAAATTCTGGATTTAAACTTTTAACTTGAGCTACAATAGCTCTAAAATCTTTATCACCTGAATTAACTCTTAAAATTCTAAGAATTTGACCACCATTAGACTTGTACTGTTTTTCAAAAGCTTTTGCTAAACCTAAGGAATAGTCAGTGCTTTGATCTACTACAATAACAGCACTTTTGTAATTAAGTTTTGAAAAAACATATTTTGCTAAAGATGAACCTTGAAAACTGTCCATAAAACATACTCGAGAAGAATATATTTTTTTATCAAGCAATCTATCACCAGTTGCAGCAGGAGCGATCAATGGAATTTTATTATCTTCTGCTACGCGCATAACTTGCAATGTATTAGCAGTAACCATTTCTCCTATAAGACCTATAACTTTATCTTGAGAAACTAAACGATTTGCTCCACTCGAAGATTCTAATTTATCACCTTTAGTATCAATAATAGCAAGAGAAACCCTATCTCCATTACTTAAAGTTGATTGCATTGAATTTGCAAGTTTAATCCCTTCTAGTGCACTTTGCCCATATGCTGCAGTAGCTCCGCTAAGCGGTAAAACAACTCCTATTTTAACTTCCGCAGCACTTAAACTTAAACTTAGAATACTTGCTAAAATTAAACTTTTTTTCATTCTCTACCTTTATTTTAGTAATTATGGATTTATAATTGTTTTATAATTTTGTTTTTGATTTTGAATTTCTTTAATCACAACAGAACGAATAGCATTACCGCTTTCATCTATGCTAATCACACCACCAACAGCTTGAAAATCTTTAGTTTGATGAATTTTACTATTAATACATTCGCTGTTAAGATTATCAACGCAAGCATTCATAGCATTCAACATTACAAAATACGCATCAGCCCCCATAGCCGAAAATGCTGGAAGTTCTTTTGTTCCTTTCACTTTCTCATAAGCTACAACAAAATCTTTTCCTAATTGTGTAGATGGATTGTTATAATCAAAACTATCAGTGAAAATTACTCCATTAACAGCACTTCCGCCAAGATCTATAAAAGTTTGATTATTAACACCATCTCCTGCTGCTAAAAGTTTATCAAAACCAACTTGTCTTGCTTGTCTCGCAATTAAAGCAGCTTCAGGATGATAAATAGGCATATAAACAAAATCAGGATTTAAACTCTTAAGTTGAGAAACCACAGCTCTAAAATCTTTATCTCCTGAATTAATAACAAGTTTTTTTATAATTTTTCCACCATTATTCTTAAAAGAATTTTCAAAAGCTCTTGCCAAACCTAAAGAATAAACATTGCTTTGATCTATAATGATAACAGCATTTTTAAGCCTTAAATCCTTAGATATATAAGTGGCAAATTTATCTCCTTGAAAACTATCTTTAAAACAAACTCTACTTGCATATTTCTTTTTATCTAGCAATTTATCTCCAGATGCCACTGGAGCTATTAGTGGAATTTTTTTCTCTTCTACTATAGAAATAGCTTGAATGGTATTTGGAGTTGTAGCTTCACCAATAATCCCAAGGACTTTATCTGTTGCTATTAAACGATTAACTCCATTTGAAGTTTCAAGCTTATCTCCTTTTGTATCTATTGTGATAAGTTTAACAACATCTCCATTTGAAAGTTTTGGCTGTAGCTTATTAGCCAGTTCAATTCCGTTAAAAACATCTTGCCCATAAGCTGCCACAGTTCCAGTTAAAGGTAAAACTACTCCTATATTAATATCCTTAGCATATAAGCAATTTACCATAGTTAAAACACCTAAAGTTAAAGTTAGTTTTTTCATAGCATTCCTTTTAATTATAGTTTTTACATTTTATTTTAGAAATATATTATGTTTTGTTTTTTGCGCAGGTTCTTCTTCAAGAAGGTCTTTTACTTGCAAATCAAGTGCAAAATTTCCACCTTTAATATAAGCAATAATATTATCTACATCCTCGTGGCTTAAATTTCTAGCATAAAAAGCCATTTGAGAAGCTGTTGTAGAACTACTACTATCAAGAGTATAACCTATCAAAGCTCCTTTAATATCCTCAGGAGACATATCTTTTAAAATTCTAGATCCTATAACACTCTTTTCAGCATTATCTCCATGGCAAGTATTGCATTTATTTTGAAAATACAAAGCCTTCGCTTTTTCCATATCATATTGCTTATTTGCATCAAAGGTATAAGTAAAAAATGATTTCAAGTTAATACCAAAAAGCGCAACAACAAATATTGAACTAATAAACAACCAGCGTGCAATCATGATTTTCCTTATTTTATTGTAATTTCCGTTTGTGTTTTATTTTGATATCTATGTGTTTTTTTGTTGTAATTTTTTTCTTTTTTAATATCATAGCAATAACGAACAGTCCCTGAAACTTCTATATCTTTAAAGACTTCATCTAATGGAGCTGCAAAAACAAAATGATTTAAAATCATACCAATTAAAAATATTTTTTTCATTTTTATTCTTTAAACACAAAAAACGATTATATCAAAAAAAGATAATCCTTGTTAATGACCACCTTTATGTAAAAAATAAAGTCCTACACAAAGAGCTAAAATCGATCCAGCAAGAAAAGCCATATCCACAGGAGTAGCAAATTTCATCTGCAAAACCCTTTGAAAGAAATTTACCACTAAGACCATAATGATAACTTTTGCAAGCTTGTCTTTTAATTGATCTAAGCTATGCACCTCTAAAACCTTGCTTTGTTTTGTTTGTTTAAATTCTTCTATTTCGCTGATAAAAAGCTCATAAACTCCAAAAGAAAAAATAAACAAAACTAAAGCCATAAGATAAAGATCAACAGCCCCTATAATTAAAGCCACCACATCCTCATGCAAATCCACATTAGAACCTGCATCAAAAAAATAATTATAAGTATAAAATATAACCTTTAAAACATCATAACTTGCAATAAAAAACAATACAAAAGCCCCAATTAAACCAAAAATTACGGGTAAAATTGTAACAATACGACTTCTAACAAGCAAAGATTCAAATATTTTCTCTAACATTTTTTTCCTTATTCATTTTTTAATTCTAACCATTTTTGCGCAATACGCACAGCATTTGTTGCAGCACCTACGCGAATTTGATCTGCTACACACCAAAGATGTAGTATTTTTTTATCATACACATCAGCGCGAATTCTTCCTACATAAGTTTCATTAGTATCACTTGTCATTAAAGGCATAGGGTATTTTTTATTTTTAGGATCATCTATGACAACAACACTTGGTGCTTTTTTTAAAATTTCTTTAGCTTTTTTTACATCTATTTCTTTTTCAAAATGCATAGTAATGGCTTCACTATGACTTCTTAAAACAGGCACTCTAACACAAGTTGCCGAAACTTCTAAATTTTTATGTAAAATTTTTTGAGTTTCATTAATCATTTTAAGTTCTTCTTTAGTGTAATCATTATCCATAAAAACATCAATTTGTGGAATAAGATTAAGTGCCAAAGTATAAGGAAAAGTTTGAGGTTCAAATTCATCAAGTTTAAAAGCAAAAAAACTTTGCATAGCTTCAACCAATTCTTGCATTCCTTCTTTTCCTGCTCCACTTGCAGCCTGATAGGTACTTACATCAACACGCTTTAAATTAAATGCATCATTTAAAGGTTTTAAAACTTGCACCATTTGTATAGTAGAACAATTTGGATTAGCAATAATCCCTGTTTTTTTCCAATCTTTAATATCCTCGGGATTGCATTCAGGAACCACCAAAGGAACATCTTTTTCCATTCTAAAATGACTTGTATTATCAATAACAACAGCACCAGATTCTACTGCAAATTTAGCATATTTTTCACTCACACTTCCACCTGCGCTAAAAAAAGCAATATCAATAGGATTTTCTTTAAATACATTTTCAGTAAGTTCTTTGACTTTATAAGCTTTGCCTTTAAATTCTACTTCACTACCTACACTTTTTACACTTGCTAAAGGTAAAATACTTTCCAATGGAAAATCAAGTTCATCTAAAACATTTAAAAGTTCTTCCCCAACCGCACCAGTAGCACCCACAATGGCTATTTTTTGTTTTTTTGACATTACTTATCCTTTATTTGATATTTTTTAATTTTTTCATTTAAAATTTTTATATCCATACCTAAAATTTGAGAAGCTTGATCCTTGTCATAATCTACACTTAAAAGAACTTCACAAATCAATTCTTTCTCTAAATTTTTTACATCTTTTTTTATACTTCTAGCTTCTAAGAACAAATCTTCACTTGAAATTTCATCATTTTCACTTAAAATACAAGCTCTTTGTACAACGGATATTAATTCTCTAATATTACCAGGAAAATCATATTCAAGTAAAGCATTTTTAGCTTCTTGGCTGAGCTGTTTTTCCTTAAAATCATATTCTTTACAAGTATCTTCTAAAACCTTTTGAGCTATACCTAAAATTTCTTCTTTACGCTCTCTTAAAGGCGGGATATTAATAGGAACAGTGTTTAAACGATAATATAAATCTGAACGAAATTCGCCATTTTTTATTTTTTCATCCAAATTTGCATTAGTTGCACTGATAATTCTTACATCTATTTTGATGCTTTTTGTACTTCCAAGTCGCGTAATTTCTTTTTCTTGCAAAGCTCTTAAAAGTTTGGCTTGAATTTCATAAGGCATTTCGCCAATTTCATCTAAAAATAAAGTGCCCTCATTAGCCATTTCAAAAAGCCCTATTTTAGTTGCATTAGCATCAGTAAAAGCACCTTTTTCAAAACCAAAAAGCTCACTTTCAATCAAATTTGCAGGAATGGCTGCCATATTAATAGCAACAAAAGGCTTATTAGAGCGTTTAGAATGAGTGTGAATATAACGAGAAAATACCTCTTTTCCTACTCCACTCTCTCCAAAAAACATTACAGAGGCATCAGTTTTAGCCGCTTTTTGACTTAAATTTAATGTTTTTTCTAAATTAGGAGAAGTTGAAAAAAAATCTTTATTTTCTTCTTTTTTTTCATTTTTTTTGCTTTTTTTATCGGCTGTTTTTTCTCTTATGATTTTAGCACGCTTAATAGCCTCGACTAAAGTATCAACATCAAAAGGCTTGGTTAGAAAATCTTTTACTCCCAAACGAACCGCTTCTATAGCACGGCTTAAAGTAGCATTTCCTGTCATAATAATAAAATCATATTTATTTTCACAGGCTTTAACAAATTCTATGCCATCAATTCCTGGCATATTAATATCTGTAATAATCAAATCTGTATTATCATCTATTTTTTTTAAAGCCTCAGTGGCAGATTTATAAGATTTAATATTAAATTCTTCATACTCTGCTAATGCAATTTCTAAGGATTTGCGCATATTAATATCATCTTCTACTATGACTAAATTCATCCTAAGCCTTTTAAAAAATTTCTGCTATGGTATCCAATTTGCGCTTAATTTTGAATTTACTTTTTTTTAAGATAATAAATTATCGCATTTTGTTCGCCAAATTCCACGGTAAAACGCAAGGGTAAAATTTTGACATAAGTTTCGCTTTGGGCATGTAATAAGTCAGTATTAACAATATCCTTAACACTGATTCTAGCTCCTATAAAGCAATCGCTTAATTCATCTTTATGAGAATTTAAAAAATTAAATTTAATTGTTTTTGGCATATTATCATCAATCAATCCTAAAGAAGTTCGAGGTAAAACTTTTAAATCTTGATCACTATAAGAAATTTCACATACCCATTGTTCTTCAACATTTTCGCTTTGCGTCATTGCTAAGGATAAATTTTGATTTTGATGAAAGAGAATGAAATTTTTACTAGAAAGCTCTGCCCAAAAAATAAATTCATCTTGGGCAAAAAGCTTAAAGCTAAGAAAGATTAATAAGCAAACAATTCTTTCCACTTGTCTGCATCGATTTTAAGTTCTAAGTTTACCCTATAAAGCCCTTGATTAAAATTCTCATCAATAATACTTGCATTTTTTATCAAACCATTTACTTGCGCAGTAATAGTTGAACTTCTAAGCATTGCATCTTTTACAGTGTCTTTACCATTCACTTTCACACCATAAAGCTTACTTGCAAGCTGTCTGTAAGCATCTGTAATCGCTGCTCTTTTTGCTAAAGCTAGGGCTTGAGCAGTAGAAACTGTATTCATCGGAGCAATCCCTTCACCAACTGCTGTAAAACTAAGTTCCGTTTCGCTAGCATCTGGAGCCAACATTTTTTCTTCTCTGATAATATCACGCACATCATCTTTATCGACTTTTTGCACGATAACATCTTGAGATGGGGCAGTGCTATTTGCACTTGAATTTTTAGTTGCACTGTTTGCACTTGGTACACAACCAGCGAAAATTCCTGCTATTGCTAGCATAAAATAAATTTTTTTCATTTTTACACCTTCAAAATATTGTAATTAGTAAAAAATAAAAAGCAATAAGCGTTCCAACTTTAAACTTATTACAAATCTAAACCAAAGTTTTCATCGCTTAACTCATCCTCATCATTTTCCTCTTTAGGACACTTAGCAATGCTAACCACCTCGTCATTTTCCACATTAACTACAATGACACCACTCGTATTACGCCCTGCTTTTCTAATGCTTTGCATATCAACACGTATCATCTTGCCTGAACTTGTAAGAGCCATCAAATCCATAGTTTCATCTACTATAACTACGCTAATAAGATCTTTGGTTTTTTCTGTAAGTTTCATACAAATTACACCCTTGCCACCTCTGCTTTGCAATCTATATTCTCCAGCATTTGTGCGTTTTCCTATACCTTTTGCACTTATGCTTAAAATTTCTTGCTCATCATTTTCTATAACAACTGCACCTACTAATTCGTCATTTTTCTCTTTAAACTTAATAGCCGTCACCCCACGACTTACACGGCCGATTTCACGCACTTTAGCAAGTGGGAATTTGATACACATACCTTTTTTGGTTACTGCAAAGAGCATTTTACCTTGTGTGCTTACACTTTCTTCATTTTCAAGATTTTCATCATCTAAATTTTCAATTTCTTGATTTTCTAAATTTTCTTCACCACCAGTGGCAAAAATTTCATCTTCATCTCTTTGAACAATAATAGCAGTTACCAACTCATCATTTTCATCCAAGTTGATCGCTCTAACTCCTACACTTCTGATATTTTGATATTCACTCAAATTTGTACGCTTTACAATACCATTTTTAGTAAAGAAACATAAAGATTTACTCTCATCAAAATCCGTGGTTGGAATAATAGCCATGATTTTTTCTTCAGCTTGTAAATTAATAAGATTTACCACTGCTTTTCCTTTAGCCGTTCTTGAGCCTTCAGGAATTTTATAAACTTTAAGCCAATAAAGCTGTCCACGATCTGTTACAAACATAAGTGTATCATGTGTATTTGCCGTAAAGAAACTTTCTATAAAATCATCATCATAAGTCGTAACGGCTAATTTTCCTTTTCCGCCTCGTTTTTGCTTTTCATATTGTTTACTAGGCACACGCTTAATATAACCACGATGCGTAATAGTTACAACCATATTTTCATTAGGAATCAAATCTTCAATATCAATATCATCATAATCATCTTCAATTTGAGTAATACGTGGCACATCAAATTTACTTCTAATTTCTTTTAATTCATCGCGAATTAAATTTTCAAGCAAGGTTTCACTTTTTAAAATTTCTTCAAGTCTTGCAATTTCTTTCATTAATTCTGCAAGTTCATTTTCGATTTTTTCTCTTTCAAGTCCTGTTAAACGACCAAGTTTCATATCTAAAATAGCATTGGCTTGAAGCTCACTAAGACCAAATTTAGCTACCAAAGAATCTCTTGCGGTATTATTATCAGAACTATTTTTAATTAAAGCAATCACTTCATCTATATTATCAAGTGCAATTTTAAGACCTTCTAAAATATGAGCTCTTGCTCTTGCCTTTTGAAGTTCAAAAATCGTTCTTCTAATAATAACTGTTTTTCTATGGGTTAAGAAAAGATTTAAAAGTTCTAACAAAGAGAAAATTTTAGGTTCTTTATTGTGAATTGCCAACATAATCACACCAAAAGTACTTTCCATAGTAGTAGATTTAAATAGATTATTTAAAACAATTTCACTCATAGCCTCACGTTTAAGCTCTATAACAACGCGGATTCCTTCTTTATTGCTCTCATCTCTTACTTCAGATATTCCTTCAATTTGCTTTTCTTTAACAAGCTCTGCAATCTGCTCTATAAGCCTAGCTTTATTGGTTTGATAAGGAAGCTCATCTATAACAATAACATCTTTATTTGTCTTTTTTTCAATATGAGTTTTAGCGCGCACTTTCACGCGACCACGCCCTGTGCGATAAGCTTCTATAATACCTTTTTTACCATAAATTATTCCACCTGTTGGAAAATCTGGACCTTTGATAAACTGCATAATCTCTTCTAAGCTTGCATCTTTACTATCGAGCAAATATAAAAGTCCATCTATCAACTCATTTAAACTATGAGGTGGGATGTTTGTCGCCATACCTACAGCTATACCACTTGAACCATTTAATAATAAATTTGGAACCCTAGAAGGTAAGACATCAGGTTCACTTTCTGAACCATCATAATTTGGAACAAAATCGACCGTATCTTTATCTATATCTTTTAAAAGCTCATGAGAAAGTTTACTCATTTTTGCTTCAGTATAACGCATCGCAGCAGCGCTATCACCATCTATAGATCCAAAGTTGCCTTGTCCTGTAATACTTGGATATCTCATAGAAAAATCTTGAGCCATTCTAACCAAAGCATCATAAACTGCTGTATCTCCATGTGGATGATAACGACCTATAACAGCACCCACTATACGGGCTGATTTGACAAAATCTGTTCTACTTTTTGCCTCATCATTTTGCATAGCATATAAAATTCTTCTATGAACAGGCTTTAAACCATCTCTTGCGTCAGGCAAAGCACGACCTATAATAACACTCATAGAATAGTCTAAGTAACTACTTTTTATAGAATTTTCTATATCTACAAGTTCAATATCAGAATCCTTGCTAAAAATATTCTCCATAAAAATCCTTCTATTAGTTCAAAGTTTTGATTATAGCATATTAAACTTTTGCATCAGCTAAAACAAGAGCAAAAAGTACAGAAATTTTATTTTCTTCTAAAACTTTTTTAGCTTCCAAAAGGCTAGAACCAGTCGTTACAATATCATCTACTAAAATTACAGGTTCGTGAATGGTTTTTAAGAGTTTGTAATTTCTTTTATGTTTTTGACGAAATTCTAAACTTTTTCCAGAATATTTAATATGATTTTGTGCTTTTAAAACATTAAAAACAGGTTTTACAAATTTTGTTTTAAGATATCTAGCTAAAATAGCAGAATGCGAATAAAGCATATCTTCAACCTTATCATCTAAAGCTATAACATTAATTGTCATTCTAGGATCAAAAAAATCTTTAAATTTTGCAAAACTTAATTTAGCAAGCATTTTATAAACAAAATAACCATAAAAATAATGTTTAGAGTGAAGCAAGTGTTGTATTTCATGGTATTTATAAAAAGAATAGACTTTGAAATTATTATCAAGCTTTCTTACATTTAAGGAAAATTCAGAAAGCTCTAGCTCGCATAATTCACAAAAGCAGAGCAGAGCAAAAGCTCCGCAATTTATACACCTCAAAGTTCAGAGATTAAACTAGCTGCTTTATTTGCCATTTGTTTTATTAACAAATGAGTATAAAAAGTTGTTTCTTTTAAATCATCAAAACCTTGTACATCTTGCTTGGTGCGGATTGTAAATTTCTTATTTTTATTTATATCACTAACTTGCAAAACTCCTACTAGTTTTGAATGTAATCCTATAGCATCTTGAGTTGCTCCATAAGATATAAATTCTAAATCAATCTTACTCACATAAGGTGAATTTTGATCGTTATTGTCAAGCACAACTATTCCTCTAGCTTCAAGTTCTTGTTTTAAATAAGTATAAAATACCGCATTAAAATTCACATCAACAAATAACTTTTTCCCTTTAGCATTTAAAACCTTTTGCCCTTCTTTTAAATCATAAAATCTATGTAAATAAACCTTTTTCAAAGCAATACCGGTGTCTAAAGTGCGTTTATTGGCACAACATTGAATTCCAACATCGCTAATGTACAAAAGCCCTTTAATCTTTGCTTCAAAACCACCAGGACTTTCACAAGAACTGCATTGAGAATTTTTAGAAATTTGATTAACTTGAGCAAAAGTATCTTGTTTAGTTGCACAAGCACTCAAAAATAAAATAGGCACTATAAAAATCAAAAATTTTTTAAACATTTTTTCTCCTTAGAAAATTATTTTAAAATTGTATTAAAAATACAAGCAAATTTCAAGCCAAGTTTTAAATTTATCATCAATCTATCTTTAAAACACTCAAAAAAGCCTCTTGAGGTAAATTTACCTTACCTATAGCTTTCATTCTTTTTTTACCTTCTTTTTGCTTTTCTAAAAGCTTTCTTTTTCTAGTAATATCCCCACCATAACATTTTGCTGTCACATTTTTACCCATGGATTTAACAGTTTCTCTTGCGATGATTTTATTTCCAATACTTGCTTGAATGGCCACTTCAAAAAGCTGTCTAGGAACTATTTCTTTCATAGCACTAACAAGTTCTCTTCCTTTACTTTGCGCTTTTTCATTAGGCACGATAATGCTTAGCGCATCAACATTTTCACCCGCTACCTTAATATCAAGTTTTACCAAATCCCCTACTCTAAATTCTATAGGCTCATAATCAAAACTCGCATAACCTTTTGTTAAGGACTTTAATTTATCATAAAAATCCATCACAATCTCATTTAAAGGCACATCATATTCTAGCAAAACACGCTCAGGTGTGATATAGTCCATTTTAACCTGCACTCCTCTTTTGCGATTTAAAAGAGTGATTAAATTCCCTAAAAATTCACTTGGAGTAATGATAGTAGCTTTAACATAAGGCTCTTTTATATGATCGATTTTATTAACAGGAGGAAGCTCGCTAGGATTTTGAATTTTAATAAGCTCTCCATCGGTTTGATAAATTTCATAAGTCACAGTTGGAGCTGTAGCAATCAAATCAAGATTAAATTCTCTCTCAAGCCTTTCTTTGATAACTTCCATATGTAAAAGCCCTAAAAATCCTACCCTAAAACCAAAGCCTAAGGCCAAAGAAGTTTCAGGCTCATAAGTAATAGAACTATCATTAAGCTTTAATTTATCCAAAGCATCTCTTAAATCTTCAAATTTATCCGTTTCTATAGGATAAAGTCCCGCAAACACAAAAGCTTTAGCCTTTTCAAAACCACCTATGGCTTCTTTAGCTTTGTTTTTTACCAAAGTGATGGTATCGCCTACTTGTACATCACCTACGGTTTTAAGCCCTAAAACCACCACACCTACTTCGCCTGATTGTAAAGATTGAGTTTTAATTGGACTTAAAGGGTGGGGATAAAAAAGATCTTGAACTATATGTTTTTTATCCGTACTCATGACTAAAACTTCATCGTTTTTAGCAATACTTCCTTCATAAATCCTAACCAAAGCCAAAGCACCCAAATAATTATCAAACCAAGAATCATAAATTAAAGCCTTAGTAGGAGCTTCATCATCTGTTTTTGGTGCAGGGATTTTAGTAATAATTGTTTCTATAAGCTCTTTTATACCCACTCCTGTTTTTGCACTCACGCAAATTGCATCTTTGCAATCTATACCTATAATATGCTCGATTTCATGCTTTACTTTCTCAACATCAGCATTAGGTAAATCGATTTTATTAATCACAGGAATGATTTCAAGATTATTTTCAAGCGCTATATAAACATTAGCTATAGTCTGTGCTTCAACACCTTGAGAAGCATCTACTACAAGCAAAGCCCCTTCACAACTTGCCAAAGAACGACTCACTTCATAAGAAAAATCCACATGGCCAGGAGTATCAATAAGATTTAAAACAAAATTTTCATTATTAAATTTATAATTTAAACGCACTGATTGTGCTTTTATGGTGATACCACGCTCTTTTTCTATATCCATAGTATCCATAACTTGTGAACTCATCTGCCTATCGCTAATAGCACCACACTCACTAATAATCCTATCTGCAAGAGTAGATTTTCCATGATCTATATGAGCTATAATAGAAAAATTTCTAATATTTTTTACCGACAAAATTTCATCCTAAATATAAAATTTTAAAGCTAGGATTTTAACAAAATTTATGTTTAAAACAAATAAATTTTATTTTATATAAAAAACTTCAATTGAAATTTATATAAAGCATATTAAAATATCAAATGCTTGAAAAATATTTAAAATCAGCTATATTTTTAGCTCTTTATCCCTTAGTAATGTTAGCTTCTAATTTGCACGAATTTATAGCACTAAGTCAAAATAATGAATCCTATCTCATTAAGCAAATGCAAAGCGAACAAGCAAATTTAGACAAAGAACAAGCTTTTAGAAATTACCTACCCTCTCTTAGTCTAAACTCAGCTTATGTAGCCAACAATAAAGATCGCTTCATTATCGATCCACAAGAAAGTTTATTTGCTAAAGTTTCTCTTAATTTTTTGCTTTTTGATGGGGGCGCTAGAGAGGCTAATTTAAGAGCTTTAGAAAGCAGAGAAAAATTAAGCCTTTTAGACAAAGAACAAAATAAAAATTACCTTGCCCTAAATGCAATCACACTTTATTTTAACACCTTAAGTCTTGAAAAAATTTTACTAGCCAATCAACAAAAAGTATCTTTTTTAAAATCAACTTTTGAAAGATTGCAAAAATTTTACGACGCAGGACTTAGCCCTAAAGATGAACTTGAAAGCATTAAGGCTAAATACCATTTAAGCTTATTAGAGCTCAGTCAAAATGAATTAAAACTTGCCAATATACAAAAAGAGATTAAAATTTTAAGCGATACAGATTTTAAAGTGCAAGGGAATGCTTTTTTAGAAAATCCGCAACAAGAAAAAAGTCAAAACTATGAAGTAATGATAGCTAAAGAACAAATCAATCTTGCTAAAGAAAGTGTAAATTTAGCAAAAGCTGAATATTTTCCAAAATTTTATATTCAAGATAATTTTAACTTTTATAAAAACAATTATAATCCAAAAGTTCCAGCTCCTTTTGCAAATTTAGCGGATCAATTCTTAGAAAAATATTCTCAAGGTAATCAATTTATTTTAGGTATGGAATGGAAAATTTTTGATTTCAATGCAAGGGCGAAAGAAGTTGAAAAAGAGCGTTTAAATGTTCAAATAGCCAATGCAAATGCAAGATTTAGCGAGAGAAAAAATAAAGAAGAATTAAATTATTTAGACAAAAGTTTAAAAGTTTTACAAGAACAAATTTCAGCTCTTAATCTTAGCTTAAATGCTGCAAATTTAGCTTTTGAAAGTGTAGATAAAAAATACCAAGCAGGACTTGTTTCTTATGTAGAATATCTTCAAGCTTTAGAGGCTAAATTTAAAGCACAAAGCGATTTAGAGCTTGCTAAAAATGAATTTGAAATTACTAAAGCAAATTATTATTTTAATGCGGGTATAGATCTTAATTCAAAGGTTAAAGAATGAAAAAAATTCTATTTTTACTTCTTGTTTTTAATTGCGCCTTTGGCGAAGAAATTTACGCAAGTTTCAATGTAGAAGCATCAAAACAAAGCAAACTTGCCCTTGAAAGCATAGGTTTGGTTCAAAAAATTCCTGTAGAAATTGGACAAAAAGTCAGCAAAGGAGAACTTTTACTTGCTCTTGATCAAGAAAGTGAAAAAATAGCTCTTCAAAATGCTCAAAATTCTTATCAACTTGCCCTTGTAGAATACGAAAATACCAAAAGTAGGATGCAAAAAATCAAAGCTGTAGAAAATGTTATAGACAAACAAAGCTATGAAGATATGAAAGCTAAGTTTGATGCTGCTAATTTAAATTTAAACAAAGCAAAAATCGATATAGCTTATTATAAAAATATCATGGCAAAAAAAGAATTACGCGCACCTTATGATGCTATTATCGCAAACAAATTTATACAAGTGGGCGAAGGAGTAGGAGGAGTAGCTCAACCTTTAATAGAAATTTTTTCCTATCCACAAAGCAAACTGATTTTAAGTTTTGATGAAAAATATAAAGATAAAGTTAGATTAGGCGATGATTTCTTTTATAAAATCGATCAAAATGGTACAGAATTGAAAGGAAAAATCAGCCTTATTTATCCAAGTATAGAAGTAAAAACAAGAAAAATTTATGCTGAAGTGCAAACCACAAATCTAACACCAGGGCTTTTTGGTGAAGGTAGAATCATCACTAAAGATTAAAAATGTTTAAACTAGCTATAAACCGACCTATTACCGTGCTAATGTTTTTCTTAGCTCTTATGATTTTTGGGCTAATCTCTGCTTTTAGCATGAGTGTAAATTTATTTCCTAATGTTTCCATACCTCTTATAAAAATCACAAGTAAGATAAATGGGGATTTAAATTTCGTAGAATCAAAAGTCACTAAAGAAATAGAAAATGCTTTAAGTGAAATCGATGGAGTAAAGACCATAACCTCAGCTGCGTATGATAATTTTAGTGTGAGTGTAGTGGAGTTTAAACTGGGTAAAAATCTTGAAGTAGCTGCTAATGATGTGCGTGATAAAATAGGAACTTTAAGCCTACCTTCTAAGCCTGAAATTGAAAAAATCAGTTCAGATTCTGGTTCTGCTATTTCGCTTTTTTTATATTCTAAAGATAAATTACAACTCATGCGTGAAATCAATGATAAAATAAAACCTTTTTTGCAAAGAGTTGAAGGAGTAGGTAAAATCGAAGCTAAGGGGTTTTTAGAACCCCAAATTCGCATAGAATTAAAACCAAACGAACTTAGAAAATACAATCTTAACGCCCTTGATGTAGCAAATATCATCAAAAGTCAAAATTTTAAACAAGCCCTAGGCGAACTTAACAACAATCAAGATAACTATATCATCAAAGGCTATTTTGAAGCCACAAATTTAGAAGAACTTAGTAATCTTCGCATAAAAACAGGAGTATTTTTAAGCGATATTGCTAATATTTCAAGCCTTTATAAAGATGAAAAACAAAGTGCTTTATACGAAGGTAAAGAAGGGGTGCTTTTAGAACTCGGAAAAATCACAAATTATAACACCCTTGAAATGATTAAAAATGTCAAAAATGCCTTGCCTATTTTAGAAAAACAAATTCCAAAAGATATAAGCATTAATATGCTTTATGATAAAAGCTTAAATATCCACAAGCACCTTTCTCAAGTGATTTTTGATATGGTTTTGGGGATTTTTCTAACCCTTGTTATCGTGTTTTTATTTTTAAGAAATTTAAGTGCAACTCTCATTGCTTGCATAGCTATACCTACTTCTATCATTTCAACTTTTTTTATTATCGATCTTTTAGGCTATGATTTAAACCGCTTAACTTTTATAGCTTTAACCTTAAGCATAGGAATTTTTATCGATGATGCTATAGTAGTGATTGAAAATATTGCTAAAAAACTAAAAACTTATCCGCCTTTACAAGCTGCTTTTTTAGGTATCAATGAAATAGGTTTTAGTGTTTTAAGCATAAGTATAGTTTTACTTTGTGTTTTTATCCCTATTTCTTATATGAACTCTATATCAGGGCTTTTTTTCAATGCCTTAGGCATAAGCGTTGCAAGTGGGATAGTTATAAGCTTTTTGGTTTCTGTATTTTTAATACCTAGTATTGGGGCAAGATTTTTAAATCCAAAAGAAAACAAGTTTTATGAAAAAACAGAAGCTTTTTTTGAAAAAATAGAGCAAAAGTATGAAAATTTACTCTATAAAATTTTACAAAATAAAGTAAAATTTATCCTAGCCACTCTTGTTTTTATAGGGCTTTCTTTTGCTTTAGCCACTCGCATAGGGCTTGATTTTTTACCTATGGAAGATGATAGTGAAATTCAAGTTTTGCTTGAAAGCAAAAAGGATTTAAGTTTAGAAGCCATGAAAGAAAAAAGTTTAAATTTGCTTGAAAAAATCAAAAATGATAGCAACGTCAAATACGCTTTTTTACTTGTAGGCTATGATGATGCCAAAGATGCTACAAAGGCTAAAATTTATGTTAAACTTAAAAATTTAGACGAAAGAAATTTAAGACAAAGTGCCATAGTAAGTTTATATCGTCAAAAATTTCAAGATGAAAGTTTAAAAATCAAAATTTTAGAACTTCCAAAGATAGAGGGTGCAGGCATTGATGATCCCGTGCAATTTTTAATCTTAGGAGATGATTTAAACACTCTAAAAGAAGCTGCTTCTCAGGCAAAAGAAATTTTAGGCACTAATGCACGCATTGTAGATATAAGTGATAATGCTAATGCCACAAAAGATGAAGTAGCCTTACACATCAACAAAGAAAAAGCCAAACTTTTAGATGTCAATCCTCAATATATCGCTGGGGTTTTAGGGTATTCTTTCTCGCAACTTAGCGTAGGAAGCATGGATAGAGGCAATTCAAAAGATGATATTATCCTAAGTTTTGCTCCAGAATTTAAAAAAGACATAGAAGCTTTAAAGCGCATTAGCATTAAAAACAACCAAGGTATAAATTTAGAACTTTCAAGCGTGGTGGATTTTATATACAGTAAAGATTTAAAAACTATCAATCGTTACAATAAAAACCGCTCTGTGAAAATCACAGCTGGAGTGAATGATCTTTCCTTAGGAGCGGTGCAAAAACTTTTACTAGATAATATGGATAAAATTTTAAATAACAATCCAAGTCTTAGCTATGCTTTTTCAGGCTTTATCAATCTTTTAGGTGAAACCGTGCAAGGTTTTGCTATGGCAGTAGCACTTGCTTTTGTTTTAATTTATCTTGTTTTAGCCGTACTTTATGAAAGTTTTATTCTGCCTTTAATCATCATGATAACCATGCCTTTAGCCTTTGGCGGAGCTTCTATAGGGCTTTTTATCACAGGGCATAATTTTTCACTTTTTGTACTTATTGCCATCATCTTACTTTTTGGTATGGTGGGGAAAAATGCTATTTTACTCGTAGATGTAGCTAATAAAAAATGCCATGAAGGTTTAGATCCCGATAAAGCTCTTTTAATCGCTGGAAAATCGCGCTTAAGGGCTATATTGATGACAACTTTTGCTATGATTTTTGCTATGCTCCCACTTGCTCTTTCAAGGGGTGCGGGCTATGAAGCTAATTCTCCTATGGCAATAGCCATTATCTTTGGACTTATAAGTTCGACTTTGCTTACCTTACTCGTAGTACCTGCACTTTTTAAATTCTGTTTTAAACTAGATAGCAAATTAAGAAAAATTTATGAGAGAGAAAAATTAAATTAACCAAAATGATTAATTTAATTTTTTTTAAGTATTATTCTTATAAAGTGCTTTTAAGTTATCATAGGCAATTTGTATTTTTTCAAACTGTTCTCTTGCGTAAGCTTTTTCTATTGCACTTTTTCCTTGATGAAAATCAGGATGATAAAGTTTTACCAAAATCAAATATTTTTGTCTGATTTCACTAAGATCATTTTGCGGAGTGCATTCTAAAGTATTAAAATAATTACTAAAAAGCTTGGCTAAAGCATTAAATTTCCATTTCATATTTTCTTTATTGTGAATATTTTGGCGAAATTTTTTATACTCTTCGCGGTCAACTTCAAAATTCACGCAATATTTTAAATGCTCGCTCTCATCTGCAAAAGCTTCAAAAAGTTCAAGGGTATTCTCGTTTTTATATTCTAAAATTAGAATATTTGTCATTTCATTATATTCTATATAATGATCTTGAAAATAATTTCTTATATAAGTAATAAATAATTTTTCATTAGAGCTTAACTTCATCAAAATTCTACCCGCAACAAAATCAATCTTGATAAACAACATAGGCTTAAGCATATTATTTTGCTCAAAAATTAATCTAAAAGTTTTAAAATGAGCATCTTGTAAATTCTCTATACCTTCATTTGTGCTTTTGCGATATTTTTGATCTAAAACTTTTAAGAAATAACGGCGCTGTGGAATTTCATTTTCTTCAAAAAAAGAAAAAATTTTATTTTTTCGTCCTATGACCTTTGTGAAATTTTTGGTAATCAAGTCTTTAAAATACTGAAATACGCTAATATCATCTGTATTAACATTGATAGTTTCTAAAGTTTGCACGATTTGCATCTATTTCTCCCATAAAACCTCATTTTCAAAAAGCTCTTTAGTGCCTTTTAAAATTTCATTGGGTGTATAATCGGCTTTATAAGATAAAGATTGACACTTTTTTACAAAATACCCAAGATAAATATAATCTAAGTTCATTTTTTTAGCTATTTGTATTTCATTGAGCAAAGAAAATTTACCCAAAGAAAAATACGAAAAATCAGGATCATAAAAACAATAAATGCTTGAAATTCCATCCTCTAAAATATCAATCAAATCAACACAAACGAGCTTATCTTCTATATAAAATGCAAGCTCATATCCAAAATTCATAAAACCATCGACATAAAGATTATAATACTGTTTAAAGCTTAAATCATAACGCTTCCAGTTCTTTTTTTCTTCCATAAAACGATGGTATTTATCATATAAAAACAAATGTTCATTGCTTAAATTGGGTGTTCTAAGTATAACTTTGGTGTTAATATTTTTATTTACAACCCTTCTTTCACTTCTTGAAAAATTATATTCATTAACTAAAATTCTAAGACTTAAACATTCATCACAATCTTTACAAATAGGGCGTGAAAAATACCTACCAAAACGACGCCAACCTCGTTTTATTAGCTCATTATTGATTTCTTTAGGGCAATTTTCAATGTATTTATACTCTATTCTTGAACGTTTATCCTTTAAGTAAGGACACTGATCTTCAAGAGTACAAAAACCAATCTCAAGCATTAAATTTTCTTAATATCTGTATTTTTGATAAATTCGGAAAATTCATCCTGTAGTTTTTCTTGCTTTAAGAAAATTTCTTGCATTTCCTTATCTATGTTTGTTTCTTGATTTTTTTCGCGAATATCTTTGGCTAGTTTTTCTAAATTTTTTACACTTGCTCCACTCTTGCTTGATTTCTTCGCTAATTTTGAAGTATTGGTGTTAGCTTGCATTTCTTTTTTAATACTTTTAAGACTGTCTAAAAAATCCATCTATTATTCCCTACTTTCTCGTATTTTTTTAAGCGTAGCAGCTATTGCAGCTATAACTTCTTCTTTATTTTCTTGATGACGATCTTCTGTTTTTTCTAATAATTCTTGCATATGTGTCTCTATGAAAGAGGTGTCTAAATACCCCCTTCTAAATTCTCTTGTTTTTGTAATGGCAATTAAAAATGGTATTGTTGTTCTAATATCATCAATCACAAATTCCTTCAAAGCACGCTCAAGTTTATTAACCGCTAAATCATAACTTGTTGCTTTAATAATAAGCTTTGCAAGCATGGAATCATAATAAGGCGGCACAGTATAGTCTTTATAAATATGACTATCAACTCTAACAGATGGTCCAAGAGCTGGGTAGTATTCTCCTATTTTTCCAGGACTTGGAATAAAATTTTTCCATACATTTTCAGCAGTAATTCTAGCTTCAATAGCAAAACCCCTAGGTTTAATATCGCTTTGTTCTAAGTCCAAAATTTCTCCTGCTGCAATACGAATTTGTCTTACAATAAGATCAATACCTGTAATTTCTTCAGTAATTGGATGCTCAACTTGAATTCTTGTATTCATTTCCATAAAATAAAAGCGATTATAATCATCAAGCAAAAACTCTATAGTTCCAGCATTTGTATAACCTACAGCCTTAGCAGCTGCCACAGCTGTAACACCCATGGTTTTTCTAAGATTATCTGAAATTCCAGGGCAAGGTGCTATCTCAATTACCTTTTGATGTCTTCTTTGAATAGAACAATCCCTTTCACAAAGATGGATAATATTTCCGTAGTTATCTCCTAAAATTTGAAATTCTATATGTCTGGGATTAACTACATATTTTTCCATAAATACTTCATCATTATTAAAGTATGTTAAAGCTTCTCTTTTGCAAGATTCAAAGGCATTTTCAAGATCTTGTTCTTTATGAACAACGCGAATTCCGCGTCCACCTCCACCACCTGAAGCTTTTAAAATAACAGGATAACCAATCTTCTCAGCAAAAATTTTAATTTCTTCCATGCTATAGGAATTCAATTTTTCAGTCCCTGGAACAATAGGTATGCCATTTTTAGCCATTAACTTACGAGCGATATTTTTATTTCCCATCTTATGGATTACTTCAGATTTTGGACCTATAAAAATAATTCCAGCATCTTCACAAGCCTTAGCAAATTCGTAATTCTCACTTAAAAATCCATAACCAGGATGAATCGCATCAGCACCACAAGCCTTAGCAATCTCAACAATACGAGCAACATCTAAATATCCTCTTATAGCATCCGTTCCTATGCGATAAGCCTCATCTGCGATTTTTACATGCAAACATTCACGATCAGGCTCTGTAAAAACTGCAACACTTTTAATATGCAAATCTCTACAAGCACGGATTACTCTAACAGCTATTTCAGCTCTATTTGCTATGAGAATTTTATGGATTTGATTCATAATTTGCCTTTTTTGTTATATTTTTATTGTTAATTTTAGCAAATTTTCCTTACAAAAACTTAGCAAAAAATTTAATTTATTTTAGTTATAATAAAACTTTTTAAAATTTTAATTCCAATAAAGAAAAGTTATAATTATAATGGTTGCTGATAAAAGATTATTTTATTTAAGTTGTATTTTAATCACCATAGGAATAGTATTTTCATACTCTCTTACAGCTTTTACTGTTCTTTTTCTTGACTATAGCGAGTTTCATTTTTTTATTCGTCAGCTTTTTTTTGGAATTAGTGGCATACTTATAATGTTTTTTATTTCTCGATTAGACCCTGATAAAGCACTTTCTAAAAAAATTATTTTAGCTATTTTGATTATTTCTTTTATCTTTATCATCATTTTGCCATTTTTACCTTCTGCATTAGCAACAGCTAGCGGAGGAGCTAAACGCTGGATACGCTTAGGCCCACTCTCTATCTCTCCTGTGGAATTTTTTAAAATAGGATTGATTTATTTTTTAGCATGGAGCTATACAAGGCGTATTGATGATAGCAAAAAAGCTATCAGACACGAGGCTTTAATTCTTCTGCCTTATTGCATCTTAGCTTCTATAGTTATAGGATATATTTATATCACTCAAAACGATTTAGGACAAAGCGTAATTTCTTTCTTTTTGATTCTGGCTTTAGCTTTTTTTGCAGGAGCTAGTAAAAGGCTTTTTGCTTTTGGAACTTTAATTATTATGATGATAGGTATAATGGTAATTTTTAGCAACCAAAGAAGAATTCAAAGAATCGCTTCTTGGTGGGGAAATATACAAGATGCTTTTTTACCTATGCTTCCTGATTGGCTGGCAAATGCTTTAAGAGTAAGTAGCAATACCGAGCCTTATCAAATTTCACACTCTTTAAATGCTATAGCCCATGGAGGAATGTTTGGCGAAGGCTTAGGACTTGGAACTTTTAAATTAGGCTTTTTGAGTGAAGTGCATACTGACTTTGTTCTTTCAGGAATTACTGAAGAAATAGGACTCTTAGGTCTTGGGGTTATTTGCTATATTTATCTTTGGATGATTTTAAGAATTTTTAGAATTGCAGGAAGATGTGAAGCTAAACAAGATTTTATTTTTTGTTCAGGCATAGCCTTACTTTTACTTTTTTCTTTCTTTATGAATGCTTTTGGTATTATTTCTCTTACTCCACTAAAAGGCGTAGCGGTTCCACTTTTAAGCTATGGAGGAAGTTCAATGTGGGCAATTTGTATAGGCATAGGATATGTATTAATGATTTCAAAAAAGGTTAAATTATGACAATAGCTTTAACAGGTGGTGGAACTGGGGGACATTTGGCCATAGTGCGTTGCTTATTAGAAAGTGCGATTAAAAAAAATATAGAATGTGTATACATAGGCAGTCAAAATGGTCAAGATAAAGCTTGGTTTGAAAATGAAGTACGCTTTAAGGAAAAATTTTTTTTAAGCTCTAAAGGAGTGGTTAATCAAAGCAAATTTGACAAAATCAGTTCTTTACTCCACACCTTAAAACTCTCCAAAGATTGTAGAGAAATTTTTAAAAAATACCACATCCAAGCCGTTTTTAGTGTAGGTGGATACAGTGCAGCTCCTGCATCTTTTGCGGCTTTATTCTCACATTTGCCTCTTTTTATACATGAACAAAATTCAAAAAGCGGCTCTTTAAATATGCTTTTAAAACCTTTCGCTACAAAATTTTTTAGCGCCTTTGAAAAAGAAATTAGCCCTTATCCTGTAGCAGATAAATTTTTTGATAATGCTAGGATTCGCAAAGAATTAAAAAATATTATTTTCTTAGGAGGATCACAAGGAGCTCATTTTATCAACGAACTAGCTTTAAATTTAGCACCAAAACTTCAAGAACAAAATATCAAAATCATCCATCAATGTGGAAAAAATGATTTTGAAAAGTGCAAAAAACATTATCAAAGCTTAAATATCCAAGCTGATATTTTTGATTTTAGTTTAAATTTGGAAGAAAAAATGAAAAATGCAGATCTAGCTATATCAAGAGCAGGTGCAAGTACTCTTTTTGAACTTTGTGCTAATACTTTGCCCACTATTTTTATACCTTATCCTTATGCAGCTAAAAATCATCAATACTTTAATGCTAAATTTTTACAAGATCAAGCTTTATGTCAAATTTTTATGCAAAACTCTATTAATCTTGATGAATTTTTTAAGTCAATATTAAAACTAAATCTAGAAAATATTTCTACAAGATTGCAAAATATAACCCAAAAAAATGGCGCAGATATGCTAATCCAAAAAGCTTTATTTGATAATTTGACTTTTATAAGATAAATATCCAAAGATATTTACTAAAATTCCAACAAAAACTAACATCAAAATAGCAAATGAAAAATTTTCAAATTTGTCATGCAAAAAACCTATAATCCATTGTCCTTGTGCTGCAATTAAATATCCAAAACCCTGAGCTAAAGCAGAAAGTCTCGCTGCTATTTGAGCATTAGAGCTTTTTTGTGCAATAAAAAGCAACGCAATGCCAAAAACTCCACCCCATGGAAAACCCATGATAAAAGCACTGATAATAATAGAAATTTTACTATCAAAAATAAAGAGCATACCAAAAGCGATCACATACATACTGCACAAACCTGCTATGTAAAAAGTATGTAAATTTTGTCTTAATTTTCCTAAAAGTAAAGGGCCAAAAAGAGACACTGGAGCTGCAACAAGTTGAGCAAATAAAACCATACTTGTAGAAAATTCTTTATCAAATCCTTTTTCTACAACAATTTGAACATACCAAAAAAACAAAGAATAAGCTAAAAAACTTTGAAATCCCATAAAAAGAGTAATTTTCCAAGTTGTTAAATTTGTAAAAAGATTGATTTTTTTATGAGTTTTTTTCTTAATACGAAAAAATCTACCATTTTTAGCTTGAGGATAGTAAACTACTAAAGCTACAAAAGAAAAAATAGCCCAGAAAAACATAGCTCCAGCTAAATCAAATACACTAAGCAAAGGTATAGCTAAAGCAATACCCATAATCGAAGAAATACTCAAAACAAGACTATAAATTCCCATTATACTTGCCATTTTTTTTGGAAATTTTTCTTTAATAAAACTAGGAAGTAAAACATTTGCAATTGCTATACCACAGCCCATTGCTAACATTCCTAAAAATAAGCCATATACACCAAAATAAGAACGAATAATTTCGCCTAAAAAAATTAAAAAAATTCCAAAAACAATAGCACGAATAGGAGAAAAATACCCCACAATAAAAGAAATACTTCCAAAAGCTATCAAAGGAAGACTTGTAAGTATGCCCGCTACGGTTGAGTTTAAATAATACTTATCTTTAATAATATCAATAATAGGCCCCACTGCAGTAATTGGGGCTCTAAGATTAAAAGCTACAATAATAACAATAATAACATTAATCCAAAATATCTTTTTAAAAGAAGCCATAAAAGCCTTATTTGTTAAGTTCTACTTTGAATATTTTACCTTCTGCCATCTTAGGAATCCATAAAATATTACCTTCAATAAATATATCTGCAGGACCTTTCATCAAAGGAAGTTCAAGTTTTACAGATTTAACATTATCTAAATTATAAATATATCCATTTAGATTATTTCCCCAAGAACTTACCAATAAACCATCTTTATAAGGAACTATTCCATCATAAGATTCTTTTTCATTTTTAATTATACTGAGTTCTTTTGTATTTAAATCATAAGCCATTACAACACCGCCACTTACACCATCAGGATGATAACCAGCTATAAAAAGCTTATGTTTTTTTCTATCTAGATATAACCCATTTGGACCGCCAAATTTTGCTAAATCAAGTTTTAATAATTCATCATATTGCTTAGTTTTTAAATCAACCTTTAAAATAAGCCCTGTGCCAGTATCGCTAACCAAAAGCGTATTGTCGTCTAATTTTTCTATGTCATTTAAAAAGATTGCACCTTTAATAGGTAAATTAAAAATTTCTTTTTTAGTTTTAAGATCAAAACCGCGTAAAACATCGATATCTACCACATAAAGAGTTTTTCCAATCTCCATCATGCCTTTTGGTGCATTAAGATGGGTTAAAAATTTATATTCTAGCACTTTGCCATTTTTATCAAGCTTAGAAATAAATCCATCATTATCTTTCGCCAAAGGTTCAAGTTTTTCTCCTACATTAGATACATAAACATAGTTTTTATCTACAAAAATACTTTCAGGGCTTTTAAAACCATCAAATTCTTGATATTTTAATTCACTTGCACCAAGCAAACTTCCAAGAAGCGCTAAACTTAAAACATATTTTTTCATATTTTCTCCTTTATTTAAAAATATTTTCATTGAATTATATTTATTTGGATAAAAAAAATGTGCTAGTTTTTTGATAAAAAATACAAGTTTTTTGTTTTTTGATATTGCTTAGGAGTTTGCTCATATTTCTCTTTAAATCTTTCAATAAACCAAGCTACCGAAGAAAAAGCGCACTCATTAGCTATTTCATTGATATTTTTTTTAGAAAATTTAAGTAAAATCTTTGCTTTTTGCAACCTTTTTTCATCTAACCATTTTTTAGGACTTTGTCCAAAACATTTCTTAAATTCTTTAGAAAAAGTTGCTAAATCTAATTTCGCAAAATTAGACATTTCATTTACGCTTAAAAATTCTCTACCGCAATACTCAAAAAGTTGGGAAAGATCAAGGCGAAATTCTTTTAAAATTCCTGATAAAAAACTAATAAAATAAATATTCTTATTTAAAAGCAAATGTAAAAAAATCTCTTCAAATTTCAAACTCACTATAGGATCTAAAATTTGCGTATTTTCTTCAAAATGCGGTGAAAAACTTTCCAAAATTCCTTGCAAAATCTTATCATTTTTTACCCAAAAAATTTCATAGTTTTGAAACTTTTGATCTAGTTTAAAAAAATCTTTATACTTATAAATAAGTTCAATTAAAAATGCATTGTCAAAAAAAAATAAATAAGCTTCATAAACTCCTTTGCTAAGTCCTACATTGCTTAAAGTATAGCTCCCAGCTTTTAAAAACAAAGTTTCATAAGAGTTAATCTTATAATCTTTTGATGCAGTATGTAAAATTTTATATCCTTTGCGAACAAAAGTTAAAAGATGACTTCCTACATTAACAAAAGTAGAATGCGAAGTATCCGTTTGTGTATATTTAGCAAAAGTGCAAGATTTAATTTTTTTATAATTGACACCTTTTAATTGCTTTAAATCTTCTGGTAAAGAAAGAATTTTATTCATCGTAAATTTTGCCTACATTCTAAAAGATACTTTTTAAGTTCTTTTTCTTTCATTAAAATTTCACGCATACAAACGCCTGCTATATTTATATTTTTAAAATTTTCTATATTTTGAGCATTGATACCGCCTATAGCATAAAGTGGAATTTGACTAAATTCAAGCAAGGATTTTAAAAAATCAAGCCCTTTAGGCTCTAAACCCACCTTGCAAGAACTTTCAAAAATATGCCCTACAAAAGCATAACTTACCTTATAACTCATCGCCTCTAAAAGCTCTTCTTTGCTATGGACTGAAGTACCAAGTATATGAAAATATTTTGTTAATTTAGGTTCTTTTCTTAGCAAAGAAAGCGGTGCGTGAAAATAACGATGTCCCAATTTTAAACACTCCCTATCAAAAAAATGCAAAAAACAAGTCACTTTTTGCTTTGCGCAAATGCTTAAAACTTCTTTTGCTAAGTCATAATACTCAAATTCGCTTAAATCTTTTTCTCTTAAAACTATAGCATCTACCTTAGCCTTAGCAAGTTTTTCAATCTGCTTTAAAAAGTCTATTTCTACACATTTTCTATCGCTTATGGCGATGATTTTTTTATCCCACATAGATACTATCGCTCATCACAGCTTGTAAATTGGATCTTTTAAGCATAGCTAAAATTTCATCTACACTTCTATCATCTGAAATTTCAAACTGCTCATCACCCTTTTTCTCACCCTTATGCTCACCTATACCCACACTCACTCCTGCACTCATTTTAGTAGCACCAAGCTTGATAACCTCATCTCTAAAACCTATTCTTTCACGACTTGAAATGGTAATGCCCGCAAAAGGCAAAAAGAGTCTATAAGCACAAAGTACTTGCAAAAGGCGTTTTTCACTTACATCTTTAGGATGGATTTTGGCATTATTGATAATAGGTCTTAAACGCGGCACTGAAATAGAAATTTCAGCATGCGAATAAGCTTGTTGTAAAAAATGTGCATGAAGCGCCGTAGCAAGAGCGTCTTTTCTAAAATCATCTATGCCTAAAAGCGCCCCAAAAGCCACTCCACGCATACCCGCTTTTAAAGCTCTTTCTTGAGCATTAAAGCGATAAGGAAAAATGCGTTTTTCACCAGCTAAATGAATTTTAGAATATTTTAGAGGATTGTAAGTTTCTTGAAAAACAGTCACATAATCACAACCCTTTTCATGCAAAATTTTATATTCATCTTCATTCATAGGATAAATTTCAACGCCCACAACCTTAAAATACTCTCTAGCAATCTTGCAAGCATTTGCTATATATTCTACACTTGCAAACTCCCTGCCCTCGCCTGTTAGCATTAAAATTTCTTCTAAACCACTTTTAGCAATGGCTTGCATTTCTTCGTGAATTTCAGCTTCATTTAGCTTAGCTCTTGCGATTTTATTGCCTTTTTGAAAACCACAATAAACACATTTAGAATTACAATAATTTGACAAATAAAGCGGAGTAAAAAGAGAGATAGAATTTCCAAAATATTTTTGCTTGACTTTGGCGGATTTAAAGGCTAATTCTTCTATGAAATCTTCTGCTGCACTTGAAAGCAAGGCTTTTAAATGCTCTATACTTAAATGCGTTTGATTTAAAGCATTTTTAACATCTTTAGCGCTAAATTGACTCTCATCATAGCTTTGAACTTGAGTTAAAACCTTGTTTAAAATTTCGCTTTTTATTTCCTGCATGTGAGGTAAATACTGCATATAATCTTGCATAATCAATCCCTTAAAAAGCCTGTTAATGGAGAACTCGCTTTAGCCTCGCTCACACTTGCTAAACCTGCTAAGAAAGCCGCTCTTCCTGCATTTACTGCCAAAGAAAAAGCTCTAGCCATCAAGGCTATATCTTTAGCTTCAGCTATAGCTGTATTTACCATCACCGCACTTACTCCCATTTGCATAGCTTCACAAGCTTGTGCAGGACTTCCAATACCCGCATCTACAATGATAGGCAAATCAATTTCATTAAGCAAAATTTGTATAAATTCCTTAGCGCATAAGCCTTTATTGCTCCCAATAGGTGCTGCCAAAGGCATGATAGCCGCAGCTCCTGCATCACGCATAGCTCTAGCTGCGTAAAGATCAGCATGCATGTAAGGTAGGGGTGTAAAACCCTCTTTAGCTAAAAGCTCGCAAGCTTTAATCGTTTCATAATTATCAGGCAACAAATACCTACTATCGCTTATCACTTCTATCTTGATAAGTTCTCCGCAACCAAGCTCTCTTGAAAGCCTTGCAATGCGTAAGGCTTCATCGGCGTTTCTTGCGCCTGAAGTGTTGGGTAAAAGTGTGATATTTTTAGGGATATAATCAAGTATATTAGCAATTTCCCCTGTATTTGCACGGCGTAAAGCTAGAGTGATAATCTGCGCTTTAGCTTCTTCTATGGCTGATTTTATAAGCTCTAGCGAATATTTTCCAGAACCTAAAATAAATCTTGAATCAAACTCGTATTTGCCTATTTTTAATTTATCATTTTTTAAATTTTCTTGCATTTTTACTCCTTATTTGCTAAAAGCTCTAAAACAAGGTTACTTTGATGTCCTGCGCAAATATTTACCCTTGGCGCCATAAGTCCATTTCCTAGCTTAGCACCATTTACCAAATCCCCACACACATAGAAATTTTTAGCAATTTTTCTTGTTTGTATGCTGTTGCTATCACCATAGCCCGCAAGTCCTGAAGCACAGATTAAAATACTATCTTTGTAAAATCTATGAAAATTTTGCGCTATCATCGCTTTTGCAATAGCACTATCAAAGGCTTCACAAACTATATCTATATCTTTAAACAAAGACTTTAAATTATCCTCATCGATTTTTAAAGTGCAAATTTCAACGCTGATATAAGGGTTAATCTCGCTAATTTGCTCTTTTAAAGCTTCGGTTTTAAATTTACCCAAATCACTTACACGATAAGCTTGACGATTCAAATTGCTAGGCTCAATCACATCAAAATCAATCAACTTTAAATACCCCACTCCACTTCTTGCTAAATTTATCGCAATGTGCGATCCAAGCCCACCTAAACCACAAACTGCCACGCGCCCATTTTTAAGTTTATCATGAAGTTTTGGAGTGTGTCTTGCTCTCATCATAGCGTCTAGCGCATCTTTTGGAGGTAAAGTATTTCTTTCTATACAAAAAAGCTCATCATCTTCGTTTAAAGCAATATTCTCTTTTGTTGCAAAACCATTGATAATCCATACATCATTTTCATTTTTGCTGATATTTTCAAAAAATTCCAAACTTGTTTTAAAGTCTGTATCAAGTTCTTTGCCATTGAATTTTACTCTCATCATCCACCTCCTACAAAACTTACAATTTCAGCTTTATCGTTTTCTTTTAAAATCAAATTTTCAAATTCACTCTTAGGTACAATCTCTCCATTTAATTCCAAGGCGATAAGTTCGATTTTAAAACCTTTTTCTTTGATAAAATCCATAAATCTAAGTTCTTTAAATTCAAATTTTTCTCCGTTGATAATCATACTTTTCCTTGTATTTGCTCTTCTACTTTAATTTTTGCATTATCTAATAATTGTTTAGATTTTTTCCTTAAATTAAAGCTTTCTTGTATATATTTTGCAATTTTTTCTTGGGTTTTAATATCAAGTATCGCCACTAAAACCTTATTAATATCTTCAATCCTCCAATGAGATATGATAGATCCGCCACAATCTCTTTGTGCTTGTAGCTTTACAAAAACAGAATTTAAAAACAATGTTAGATACTCAGGTAAAATATTTTCTTTATCTTTTATATTTAAATGCAAAATAGCACCACTAGTTACAACTTCCTTGTCTTCTTTTACACAATACGCAACACCGATACTCCCATCTTTACTAAATAAAATAGTATCTTTTTTCGGATATAAAATTTGTAAATATTGCGGAAAAAAATCTTTTTCATCTAAAAAAACATCAGCTTCACTTAACCCATATTGTGTCAAATTTGCAACTCTTATAAAAGGTATTCCTTTATTTTTATATAAATTCGAACCCGGCTCTATTGACTTTGTAATACTTACCAAATTATCTAATACAGTATATTTCTTATTCATTATAATTTTCTCATTTATTTCATATTTCTTTTGATAATACTCACTATCCAATCTTCCTGTTTTTAGAAAAGATTCTTTTAATGTGTGTATAGAGATATTGAGTGATTTTGTAGGATTATTTGTTTTAGAATCTAGCAAACTTTGCAATGGATTCTTTGGATCAAGTCCTAACTCAAGGTATAAAGTTTCCACTGCTTTTTTATATAACTCCTTACTTTCTTCTAATGCCTTATGAGAATCTTTTACCAAATTTTGAATTTCTAACTGAAATTCCATAGGGAAAATAGGAATAAGAAACTTCTTAATGGATTGATAATCTAATGCTGGTCTTGTTACTCCTGTAATTTTTTTATCGGATTGCAATTTTCCAAATTTAGAATTTAAAAAAGTAGATAGAAAATATGGATTTATATTCTTTACTTCAATTTTTACAGAATGCTGATTAATATTTGCTCCAACCAAGTCTCTTTCTACAACCGCTGATTTTCCATAAGAAATCCCAGTTATTGTCAAAAGAACATCATTGAATTTCAAACGACTTCTTTTTAAATATTCATCATCTTGTTGCGATATATAGACAATATCTTCGACATTAAAATAATTTTGCATAATATTTTGCACTCTTAAAAATGGAATACCCTTGTCTGGATAATCTGCTCCAAGTGGGGTAGCACCGCCTGTCATTTTTACAATGAAATTTTCTAAAAAAGCATAATTATCTTTTATTTTAATAATTGCTTCATTCTCCAAATACTCCTTCTTAAAGTATTCAGAATCTATTCTTTTACTCTCATTATCCTTTTGAGCTTCACTAAGTTTTAATACACTTACTTCTAAATGTGGATATTTTTCCTGCAAAGTTTGGTTTAGATTCATTTTATTCCTTTTTTTTATTTCAATCTAAGTAAAAAATATTTATAATTATAAAGCTCAACTACCGGTGGTAGAAAGAGATGGCTAGCTTTATGCTTCTTGCAGATGCCTAAATCTGCACCAAACCCCTAAAACCATTCGCAATTCTTTAGTTCTATATCATTTCCGTTTATATAATTTCTATATCTTTTTTCATAGGTATCTTTATTATATCCTTTATCTATGTAGAAACTTGTCACTAAAAATGAACTACTTCTGCCTAGCTTTTGTAAAATAACTATAAAATTATGGTTATGTAACCACAAATAAAAACGGATTGCCCGTTTCTCTTTATAATAAAAAGCTTTAATTTCGGGATGAGTATGATTGAGAATAATTTGTTTGATCCAATTTATTCTGCAAGCTCTTTGGCTATCAAACTCCCTTGTTTTATTTTGTTTGTTTTCTCGTGTTGTGATATGCCAAAATATCTTTTCTTTCCCCTTATGCTTCTTATGTGATTGCGGATCTATATAAATACAACCTGCTAAATACAATGGAGCCTCAATAAAGTCTTGTTTGAAAATTTTATAAGCTAAGTCAAATTTTTCATTTTCACATTTACAAGTGCTAAAATCCAAGAGATGATACATTATTGTTCACCTTTACTCAATTGAATCCTAAAAATATTAAATTTATTTTCCCAAGGTGGCGTTCCTGCATCCAATTCAATATTTGCCAATGTTTCAATTTTATTTATAATATAATTTTTTATTTCACTTACATGCTCTATATCATTTCTTGCTTTGTATGAAATAGCACCTATTAACAAATCCACAAGTTGAACAATATTTGATTCATGTGATTGAATTGTAAAAATTTTTATATTTACTGATTGTTTAAATTTATTAAACAAAACTTTTTCCAATCCTTTTATTTTATCTCCACTCTTCGTATCCTTATAATCAAGATATATTTTTATTTTTGTATCAATATCTATTAAATTATGCAATGCTTGATAATACATTTTATAATAAAATAAATCATGATCTCCTTGATTGTAAATATCATGTTGTAGAATGGTTTTATTTGGAATTAATACAGCTTTAAACCACATATATACAGAAGAAAAAAAGAATTCTAATAATTCATCATAAAAACCTTTTTGACTTAAATTTAGTTTTGTCCATTTAATTTCTTTATTATATTTATATTTATGCTTTAAATATTTAATTGTTTTATTAATTTTAATAATTTCAGATGATGGAACTTTAAGCGCTCCTAATACCATAACCTTTGAACACAAAGTTGGATTATCTTTGTAGGATAAATGATTGCTTTCATCGCAAAAAATTTTAAATTCTTTCATATTATCCATTCACTTATTCTTTCCAAAAACTCAAATTTTCTGCTTTTGCAAATTCAATAAAAGCTTCAGCTATGCCATCTTTTTGCAAGTCTTTATATTTTTCTACATTTAATCTATATTCTTGTATTCTTTTGTCAAACTCTTCTTGGCTTTCATCTTTTTGTTTTATAGGCTCATCTCCTTCTAAATGCGGATGAAATAAATCATGTTTTACTACTAAATGATCATGAGAATCTAAAAGTGGGTAATAAATCTTTTCGCCTGAATTATCTTTGCTAGGCTCATTCATAGTAGCAAAGAAGATATTATAGTCCTCACACTTTGGACATAATTTATCATCCCATTTTTGTAAAAATAAAACACTTGTTTTTGTCCCCGTGTGTGGTTTAAAGACATTTCCATGAAGTCCTACAACCGCTAAGATTCTAGCTTTTTGTGCGATAAATTCTCTTATATATTTATCGCTTGAATTATTAAAACGCCCTTGTGGTAATACAATAGCCATTCTACCACCAGGCTTTAACATATCTAAATTTCGTTCGATAAATAAAATATCTCTTCCTACCTTACTTTGAGGTTTGCCATTTTCTTTTTTGCCTAGCTCATATCTAGCTAAAATTCTACTCTCTTTTATATCTCCTGCAAAAGGCGGATTTGCCATTAAAACATCAAAATTAAAATCCCTATTTTGATTTTTAGTTACTCTTAAATTTTTTAAGCGTTTAAAACCTTCAAAATACACATCTTGCCAATCTTCATCATCTTTTACCCATTCATCCCATCTATCAAAGTCAATGGAATTTAAATACAAAACATTTGTATGCCCATCACCTGCAATTAGATTAAGCATTTTTGATACGCGCACACTCTTTTCATCAAAATCTATACCAAACACTTTTTCTTTTACATAATCTTGACACTCAGAAATCTTTTCTTGAGCTGTAAAGAGATGACTTGCTTCTATGCCTCTTTCTTTATAAATTGAACGCCACACATAAAAACAAGTATGTATCGGAAATCCACAACTTCCACTTGCAGTATCTATCATACTTTCATCTTTTTTAGGATTTAGCATTTTTACACACATATCTATTACATAACGCGGAGTAAAATATTGCCCTTTTTCACCTTTTGAGGATTTATTCACTAGATATTCAAAAGCATCATCAATCACTTCTAAATTTGAGTTAAATAACTTTACATTTTGCAATGATGATACACATACACTTAGGTGCGAAGGAGAAAGTTTAATTTTCTCATCATTATTAAATACACCTTCCCATTTTTTCTTTGCTTTATCAAAGAGTTTTTCTATTTTTTGCTTAAGTTCAGAATCAGACTCTCCATAATTTCTAAACTCTAAGCTCTTTGTTCTATCTCTTGCACCCTCTAGCTCATCAAAAAGTTTTATAAATATAAGCTTAAAACATTCTTCAAATACATCAACTCCAGCATTTGCCAACACCTCATCTTCCATTTCTGTAACTAAATTCTTTAAACTTCGCTTTTGACTTTTTAAAATATCTTCTTTAATCAAATCATCAAAGGTAAATTTTACTTTCAACAGATCCGGTAATGTCTGGTTTGATGCAGGAATATTTGGAATAGATTCAAAATAATTTGGATCTTTTCTATGATAATAGCTAATTTCTTTACCATTGCACCACACAGCCATAGTTGCACCTGTAGCATTACAATAACTTTTTAATTGTTCTTTACCATCTTTCAACTTTGGCTTTTTTACTTCTATAATGATGTATGGGACTGTGATTTGGATTTTATCCATTATCACAATATCAGCCCTTTTTACTTCGCGTCCAAAATGCACACCAAATTCAATTTTTATCATATCTTTAGGATAGTTATATTCATTTAAAAGCTTATCGATATAAAGCTGACGCACAATTTCTTCTGGCGTAAGTTTAATTTCTTTATCGCGGATAAGGCAATTAGTATAGTATATAATTTGGTTATTTTTGTTTGTTTTAGCTATAATTTTAGTTTCCAATTCAGCAATAGCTTTTTTACTAAATAGATCTAGCTTGTAATCACTATCTTTTAAAATTTCCTCAATCATCCTAAACCTTTAAAAATTTTCTATCAAGTCTTTAAAAACAAGGCAAAGCTTTTCAAATTCTTCTATACTTACCCTTTCATCAATAGCGTGAATTCTATCATTACAAACCCCAAATTCTACTACCTTTACACCGTATTTTGCAAAATACCTTGCATCACTTGTACCGCCTTTGGTATTAAGCCCTGGCACTTCATGAGTGATTTTTTGAACGCTTTCATTCATTTTTTGAACGATTTTATTATCGATATTTGTCAAAAAAGCTTCGCTTGATTGTTTTAGCTCTAACTCATAGTTTAAACCATGACAAATTTTTTCTACATAACTTTTTACATCTTCTAAGCTTGTATCAGGGGAATTGCGAACATTAAACATAAGTTTTAAATCATTTGGAGTAACATTACACACCCCCATACCCCCACGAATATCAGTTATAACGATTTTTGAAGGACTAAATTCAGCACTTCCAGGATCAAGATCAAAACCCGCTAAAAGCTTTAAAACTGGCGCAAAATCATGCACAGGATTGATACATTTTTCAGGATAAGCAACATGCCCTTGTTTTCCACGGATTAAAAGTTTTCCATTGATAGAACCACGACGCCCTATTTTAATACTATCGCCGATTTTTTTAACACAGGTTGGCTCGGCAACCACAGCATAATCAGGTAGCATATCTCTTTCTTGCATCCATTCTAAAACAGCCTTAGTTCCATATATAGCTTCGCCTTCTTCATCACTTGTTAAAATAAGACTAAGTCTTGCTCCTTTAAAATCCGCATTCTTTGCCGCATCCACAAAGGCTGCTACTCCGCTTTTCATATCTTGAGCACCCCTTGCATAGATAAAGCCTTCTTTTTCCACAGGCGCAAAAGCATTATTACTCCAACCCTCGCCTGCAGGCACCACATCTACATGCCCACCAAAAGCTAAATGCTCGCCTTCATCTTTAAATTTTTTAGTGAGTAAAAGGTTTTTAATGCCTTCTTTTTCTATAAAAAAAGCTTCAAAATCACTCAGTTCCATAGCGATGAAATTTAAAGCTCCATCATCATTTGGCGTAACAGATTTAAATTTTAAAAGTTCGATTAAAAATTCTTTTGCATTCATTTTTTATCCTAAGAAAGTTTTATATAATAAATTAAGAGCAAAATACTCTATAATTATAGCTGAAATTATATTGATTATAAAAACAACTTTTGCACTAAAAACATGACTATATCTTGCCACCACAAAGGCTAAAGCACTTACCCAAAAAAGTATAGCCACAACAAGCCCTAAAGTCATCAAATAAGCATGATCGCTGCTTAAAACCACACTTGCAGCACTAAGCCAAAATCCTATCACAAAAGGATTTGAACCATTTAAAAAAGCTCCTTTAATATAACTTTTCAAAAGACTTTCTTTAAATTCTTTATGCTCTAAATTTAAGCTTTCTTTCTTTTTTCTTAGCATCAAATACGCCATATAAGTTAAAAAACAAAAACCAAAAATCGCCAAAAAACGCATAAAAATGACATTATCTAAGAAATTTAAAAGCCCAAATTGAAGCAAAAAAAGATAAAGCATATCTATACTAAATGCTCCAAGTCCTACAGCTATGGAATTTTTAAAAGCTTTTAGTGCATAAGTTAAAATCAAAATATTTACAGGTCCAAAAGGCACACTCACTCCAAAGCCCAAAAAAACTCCACTTAAAAAAGAATCAAACATTACCATCTTTCATAAAATTTTCTATATCAAGTGCGATTTTATCAATAGCGCTTATAATATCTTCTATATAGATTTTATCAAAATACCGCTCTAAATTCGCATCTTTTTCGTAGATATTTAAAATACTTTTTTCGCACATTGAAGCATAACGCCCTACAGGCAAAACCGCCCCACTTGTGCCTACGCTGATAAAAAGCGAAGTTTGATTTAGCAAAGAATAAAGCGTAGCATAAGCAGGAGCTTGCTCTTCAAACATGACTATATTGTGTCTTAAATCCTTACTTTTGCATTTTGGGCATTGTTTATCTGTGATTTTTTCATAACCTATATTAAAAATTTCTTCGCATTTTAAGCAGCGAAGTTCAGGCAAAAAGCCATGCAAATGTACTACATCTTTACACCCTGCACGCTCTAGCAAATCATCTACATTTTGCGTGATGACAAAAAGATTTTTACCCCATTTTTCTTTTAATTGTGCGATTTTTTCATGAGCATGATTTGGCTTTACATTTTGAAGTTGCGCCCTTCTTGCATCGTAAAAATCAAGTACTTTTTTAGGATTTTTTCTAAAACCTGTTGCAGAGCAAACCTCCATCATATCATATTCTTCCCAAAGTCCATCATTGTCTCTAAAAGTTTTAAGCCCACTTGGAGCAGACAAACCCGCTCCGCTTAATATCATAATGTTTTTCATAATCTCACCACCTTAGCACCAAAGCCACCTTGATTGATCGGTGCGTCATTAAAGCCCTTGACACTTTTATGGGTTTTTAAAAACTCTCTTACAGCAAAGGCAAGCTTTCCTGTTCCTATACCATGGTAAACTAAAACTTCATCAAAGCCTGCAAGCAAAGCATCTGAAATAAATTTATCAAGCCTTGAAATAGCTTCATCACTCCTAAGCCCGTGCAAATCCAAGCTAACGCTAAGATTAGTCGGTTTTGCCACACTAATGCTTGTTTTTGGACTTATTTTAGGTGTAGGAGTGCTTTTTTTAAGCAGTTTTAAAGGCACACGAAGTTTGATCCCATCACTTTCAACCATAGCATCGTTTTTAGAAATGCTTATGATTTTACCCTTAATTTTTTCATATTTTACAAAATCCCCCACACGCAATTCTTCGTTTTGCTCCATACTTGGCAAGATGATTTCTTTTTTAAGTTCATTGGCTTTATTAAGACTTCTTTGCTTGTCTTTTATATCTTTAAGCTGTATGGTTTTTTTAGCTTCTTCTATGGCTTTGTGAAATTTAAATTCTAAATTTCTCAAACTCGTACGAAATTCTTGTTCATTTTTTTCTTTTTGCTCTTTTAAGGAAAGTAAAATTTCATCGACTTTTTGCTCTTTTTTCTCGACATTTTCAAGCTTAGCTTTTAGTTCTAATTCAAGATTGATATTTTTACCCACAAGCTCTTCTAAATTTTCTTTATCCTCGCCATAAAGCTTTTTAGCCTCGCTAACTAAATTCGGCGGAATCTGATAACGCAAAGCGGTTTCAAAAGCATAAGATTTTCCTATGGTGCCTTTTAAAAACTCGTATTTTGGGCGTGAAAGCTCTTCATCATATAAGGCAGCGATGAGTTCAACTTGCTCATTTTTTGCTAAAAGCATGGCAAGGCGTTTGTGGTGTGTAGTAATGATGATTTTAAGATTATTAGCTATGAGTTTTGAAATTAACACACTATACAAACAAGCCGCTTCTTCAAAATCTGTTCCAAGCTCTATTTCATCGATACCTAAAAGCAAATTTTTCCTAGAAAAAAGTCTAGAAAAATGCAACATTCTTCCTGCAAAAGTTGAAATGTCGTTTTTAACATTTTGCGGATCTTCTATGATGGCATCAAATTCTTTAAAAGTACCGATTTTACTTTCACTGGCTTTAATATGCATAGGTAAAAGATGTTTAGCTAAAAATGCTGCGCTCAGCATGGATTTTAAAAGCATGGATTTTCCGCCTGCATTTACCCCTGTGATGATGAAAACTTGTTTTTTAAATTCCAAACTCACGCTTTTTGGATTTTTTAAGGCAGGATGAGCGAAATTTTTAAGCACTAAATCCGTACTTTGATCACACAAAACAAATTCAAAATCCCTTTTTTTAGCAAGCAAAACCCTAGCACTATAATGATCAAAAAGATCAAAGGCTGTATTGATAAATTTTAAAAAAGGTAGATTTTTTGCTAAAAAAGCTGAGAAATTTTTAGCGTATTCATAATAAATTTCTTCTTTTTGATTTTTGATTTTTTCTATATCATTTTGCAAATTTTCAACACTTAAAGGCACGATATAAAAGCCACCGCCACTACTTCTACCTATGATTTTTGCTTTAATAGCGTGATTAAACCCACCTCTTACAAGCAAGGCTTCAAGATTGTTTATAAGATGGATTTGTGTATCGATAAGATAAGGCATTAAAGCTTTTGTATAGCAAAATTTCTTAAACTCAGCTATTATGCTTTCATTTTTTAATCTTAAAGCAGTATTAAGATTTACAAGTCTTTCATCTAAACTTTCTTTTAATTCTCCTTTCTCATCGAAATTCAAACAAAGCTCCAAAGCCCCGCTAACAAATTCTATCTTTTGTAGCCAAGAGTCTAAATTTGTTCCTAGTTTTATTTTTTTTAACTTTTCAAAATAACGAAAAATTTTTACAAATTCAAAAATTTCATCTAAATGTAAAATTCCTTGCTTGCTTAAATGAACTAAGGCTTTATCAAGATTGCTAAGCTCTGGCATAGTAGGAAATTCCACCTCGCAAAGCTCATGTATGCGTTTAAAATGAAGATTAGAATCTCCTTGCAAAAAAATCTCTTTATCTCTTGCAAAAAGGGCTTTAAACTCTTCTAAATAGCTGTTTAAATCAAGCTTTGAGATCAATTCTTCTTTTGTATCATTCATCATTTAACCTACAATCTTTAATATCTATGATTAAAGAATTAAAACTTTGATTATTATCCTTTGAAATAAAACTTCCTGTACCAAATTCATAATTAAAATACGCCTTAGAAACATTGATATCTTTACATAAAATATTTTTATTTTGATTAAAAGCTACGATAATATCTGTTCTTAAATGACTTTTTTGCGTATTTTCAAATTCAAAAAATACTGCTAAAACAATAAAAATCACAAGTAAAATACCAAAAAAAGGTTTAGTTTTTTTGCCTAATTTTTCACGCAAAGCAAAAGTGATTAAGGCTAAAATTAAGATGATTAAAAGATATAAAAAAAACCTACTCATTCTTTTGCCTTAATTTGTTGCTGATATCTCCTGCGCCAAAACCTATAATAAGCCCTTCTTCAAAAACCTGCCCCTTAGAAGCTACCAAAAATTTACCCTCTCTTTTAATATCTTCCACAAATAAAGCCTTAGGAAAAACCGCTTTTAAATCAAGTTCTATAGGCTCTTCTCCTGCAGCATAAACAGGTAAAATTACAAGCTCATCAATACTCTCAAAAGCCCTTGCAAATTCCTTTAAATTTGCAGCCAAACGCGTGTAGCGGTGGGGTTCAAAGATAGCTGTGATTTTTTTATATCCGCCTAATTTTGCGTATTCTTGTGCTGCACTTAAAGTCGCTTTTATTTCGGTGGGATGATGACCATAATCATCGATTAAAACCAAATTTTCATCAGCATGTAAAATATCAAAACGCTTTTTAATACCTTGATAATTTTTAAGTCTAGTTCTTATCGTTTCTATATCTAAGAAATTTAAAGCCGCCAAAATCGCCAAAGACGCATCAAGGGCTAAATGATATCCCATACCAAAAACTTTAAACTCACCTAAATCTTTTAACTCAAAGCTTGTAAAAGGTTTGAAATTTTCTATACACATGGTGCAGTTTTTGATATCTTTACTTGGATAAAGCTTGATTGACTCATTTTTATAATTTTTCAAAAACTCATCTTCAGCATTAATCACGCGAATTTTAGCCGTATCTAAAAACTGCGTATAAGCATAATGGAGTTTTGAAACTTCATTACCATAATGATCTAAATGCTCTGCTTCTGCATTAGTAACTATAGCCAAATAAGGATTTGAATTTAAAAAAGAACTATCGCTCTCATCAGCTTCAAAAACAAGGTTTTGACTTTCTTTATAAATCATATTTGAACCAAATTCTTTTAAAATCGCTCCGATGATCACAGAAGCATCATCAAGTAAAGAAGCTAAAATACTTGAAGTCGTGCTTTTTCCATGTGCTCCTGCAACTGCAAAAACACGCTTATCTTCTAAAATAAGAGGTAAGGCTTCCTTGCGTGAAAGACATTTAACGCCTAATTCTTTAGCATGTTTAAATTCAGGATTTTCTTCTTTGATAGCAGCAGAATAAATAACTAAATCTTTGTTTAAAATATTGTCTTTATGATGAGGGATACTGACCTTAACCCCTTCTTTTTCTAGTTCGTTAGTGATTTTACTTTCTTTAAGATCACTTCCGCTAATCTTAAAACCTTTTTCTTTTAAAAATCTTGCTAAAGCGGAAATTCCTATACCGCCTATGCCGATAAAATGGATATTTTGCATCATTTAAACCTTTATACTTTAAAGGCTAAATTTTAGCACTTTTTTACTAAAAAGAAAATATAAATCCTATTTTGAAATGCCTAAACGCTCGGCTAATTGATATAAATTTAACTCTCTATAAAATTTATCAAAGTCTTTAGTATAAACATCAAGGTTAAAAGCTTTATTCATATCTTTTAAAGTATCATTACTTTCAAAATAATACCATTTACCGCCACTATAAATACCTTTTTTATCAATCCATACAGCATCGTTGATCCCAAATTCTAATTTCTCATCACTTGGTCTTGCTAACATATTTCTTCCGCCTACGCTTAAATACTTAACATTATTTAAACTTAAAGCATAAAGAGTTGGAAAAATATCTTTATGAGATCCTACACGATCTTTATCATAATAAATATCATCTTGTAAATCCTTAGGAATATAAAGATAAAAAGGTACACTATAAGCAAAAGCTTTTTGGGAATTTAAATCTATACTCATTTCGCGTACTCTATGATCTCCAGTTGCTGCTATAATGACACTATTCTTAAATGGACTTTGTTTTACTTTATCTAGAAATTTTCCAAATTCATTGTTTGCATAAGTATAAGCTTTGATAATGTTATCTTGTTTATCTTTTTCATAAGGAAGCATATTAAGCAAAGTTTGCGGAATGTTTTGTAATTTTGGCAAATCATTTTGTGGAATTTTATAAGGTGGATGATTAGAAATAGTAAGAGCAATTATAAGGGTGTTGTGTGGATTTTTTTGAAGTAAGTCATAAACTTTTTTATATAAAAACTCATCAGCTACCCCATAACCATTTTCGCTATCTTTTGCTCCATTATACTCTTTCATTAAAATATTTTCATCTATAATCTCATCTACCCCCAAAATACTGAGATAATTTTTAATATTTTGCCAAGATCCATTACCTGCACTTACAAAAATCACCTTATATCCTGCTTTCTTATAAATAGCAATAGGTGTTAAATCTAAATAAGTTTTCTGAAATTTACTTGTGGAAATATTAGAAAATGGACTTACAAAAAATAAGTTTGCAAAACTTGGTATAGTTCCATTACTAGAACTCAAAAAGCGTTTGAATAAAAAATCTTGCTTAAAATGTTTATCTAACGAACCCAAAAAATTATGTTCCGTATTTGTAAAATCAGCCAAATTAAGCCCAAAACTTTCCATTAAGTTAACAAATACACTAGGATGATTCTTTTCAGCTTTTAGATTTATAGGACTTTGATGCAAATAATCAAAAAGTTTTTCTTTAAGTTCTTGTGCTTTCAAAGGTGTGATAACCTTCAAAGCTGCTTCTTCTTTATATTGTTTTAAAGCCCAAGAAAATGCCATAATTGGATTTAACATTGTATCATTTACAACACTATATTCGCTAAAAGAATAATTTTGCACATTTATAGCCACATGCTTAAAGGGACCCCTTAAGGCTATAACATAAACAATAATTAATATTAAATTTAAAGCTATTAAGGGAAATAATCTTAAATTAACAGGTTTTAGCTTTAAATTTAATATTTTCAAATTTAAAAAAAATACAAAAACTCCAAAAATCAACATTAAAGCTAAAATTTTTAAAATTGGATAATCGTGATAAATAATACTTAAAATAGTTTTTGTATTATCATCTTTTAGAGTAAACATAAAAATATCAAATTTAGTCTTGTAAATTTCGTAATAATAGTATTTTGCATAAGAAAATCCTATACAAAGACAAGAAAGAACAATTATATAAATGCTTGAAAAAATGAAATAAAAATTTTTACTATATATTACTAATTTATTATTTATTTTTATATTAGAAAAAATTAAACTTAAAAAACCACAAAGCAAGAATGGTAAAAACGCTGCACTTAAAAATCTTATATCATGAAAAACACCTAAAAGATACATTAAAAAGATTTCATTTTTATCGCTAATTAAACCAGTAGGGATAAAAGAATTTTGCATTAAAATACGATTAATGGTAAAAGTTACTATAAATAATACACTAAAAATAAAAATTTGAAGTAAAATTTTTCTCATATTCATCTTCTTTAAAAATTCTTAAGAATTTTATCAAAACCCCAAAGTTTTCTTGCTTCATCAATTTTTTTAGGCTCTATGATAAGCATTTCTTCTTCAGAACCTAATTTACTTTCTATCTCACCAAAAGCATTGATAAACAAAGTATCACCGTAAAAATTCCATTCATCTTTTGTTTTACCTATGCGATTGACTCTTAAAATGCTTGTAGAATTTAAAAACGCTCTTGTTTTTAAAAGTTCTTCCCATCTTTGTTTACTTTCAAAGGTACAAGCACTAGGAACGATAACCAAATCAATTTTTTTCGCCATAATCTGTTGCCAAAAAATATCAAAATGTGTCTCAAAACCAAAAAGCAAAGCACATTTTATTTTTTCATAATTAAAAGTAAAAATTTTTAATTCTGATGGAGTTTTGTTGCTGAAAAATTTTTCTTCATTCCAATGTTCATAAGGCATTAAAATTTGCTGTTCATAACTTTTAACACCATTTGGAGTAACTTTTAAGCAAAGTTTTTTATAACTTTTAGCTTCAACACTAACATAAGGAGCGATGATTTCTAATTCGTATTTTTTAGCAAGTTTAATCAAGCTTTCTTTTTTAGCTTCGCTTTGTTCTTTTATCATATTTTTTGGCATGTGTAAAAGTTCTGTAAAAAAACTATTGATCACATATTCGCCCAAAACTACCAAATTTGCTCCATTGTCTTTTGAAGCTTTAAGATAATAATCAAGCCTTGATTCACTTAAAGCTAAAGTTGGAAACTGTAAAGCTGCTATTTTACTCATCGATTTGCTCCACTTCTAATTTTGCTTTTTCAAGCTCAAGTCTTGCTTTTTTGATACTCTCTAAACCTTCTTTATAAATTTTTACACTTTCATCTAAGGCAAGCTCTTGATTATTTAATTTTTCCAAAGATTCATTAGCGTGTTTTAAATTTTCTTCAAAACTCATTGATGATTAACCTTGTAGTTTGGTGCTTCATGAGTGATAGTAACATCATGCACGTGACTTTCTTTAAGCCCTGCAGTGGTAATTTCAACAAATTCGGCTCTTTTTTGAAAATCTTCTATATCTTTAGCCCCAACATAACCCATAGAAGAACGCAAACCTCCTAAAAGTTGATGCACCACGCTTCTTATACTTCCCACATAAGGAACACGCCCTTCTATGCCTTCAGGAACGAGTTTATCTTGAGCAGTACCTTGCTGAAAATATCTATCCGAACTTCCCTTTTGCATAGCCCCAAGTGAGCCCATACCACGATAAGACTTATATTGTCTTCCTTGATAAGTAAAAAGCTCTCCTGGACTCTCATCCGTTCCAGCTAAAAGCGATCCTATCATAACAGAACTCGCACCTACAGCTAAAGCTTTTGCGATATCACCTGAATATTTAATCCCGCCATCAGCTATCACAGGAACGCCAAATTTATTTGCTTCTTCCACGCACTCATCAATGGCCGAAATTTGAGGCACACCCACACCTGAAACAATACGCGTAGTACAAATACTTCCTGGCCCAATACCTACTTTAACCGCATCTACCCCTGCTTCGCAAAGTGCTTTTGCTGCAGCTGCAGTGGCGATATTTCCTGCGATAAGATCTAAATTTGGATATTTAGTTTTAATCGCTTTTATCGTATCAATAATACCCTTAGAATGTCCATGCGCAGAATCAAGCACAACAACATCAACGCCAGCTTCAACTAAAGCATCCACACGATCCATTTGCCCTACTCCTATAGCCGCACCCACGCGTAATCTTCCAAAATTATCTTTATTGGCATCAGGATATTCTTTGCGTTTTTTAAGATCTTTTATAGTGATAAGTCCTTCCAAGCGTCCTTGTTCATCAACTATAGGAAGTTTTTCTACTTTGTTGGTGCTGAAAATTTTTTCCGCATCATCTAAAGTACAACCCTTTGGAGCAGTGATTAAAGGCATTTTAGTCATAACATTTTCAACCAAATTTGAAAAATCACTCTCAAATCTTAAATCACGATTGGTAAGTATGCCTATTAGTTTCTTATCTTCATCCACTACAGGAACACCTGAAATTCTATACTCTGCCATGATTTCTAAAGCTTCCGCAACACTTGCTTTAGGACTTACAAAAATAGGATCGATAATCACCCCGCTTTCGCTTTTTTTCACTCTTTTTACTTCTCTAACCTGCGAGGCTATATCCATATTTTTATGAATCACCCCAAGTCCTCCAAGTCTTGCCATCATGATAGCAGCTCTATGTTCAGTAACGGTATCCATAGCCGCAGAAATTAAAGGCATATTTAAAGTGATATTTTTTGTTAGTTTAGTGTGAATTTTTACTTCCTTAGGTAGAACTTCAGAATACCCAGGACGCAATAATACATCTTCAAAAGTTAAAGCTCTTTTTACAATTTTCATCTTTCATCCTTAATGTTTAATCATTTGTTCTAAACTTAAAGCCCCGTCTAACAAGGTTTGTTCATCATAAGCTTTGCAAATCAGTTGTGCTGATATATTAAGCCCTTCTTTATCTTTTGCAACAGGCACACTAATGCCTCCAAGTCCTGCTAAATTTACAGAGATAGTATAAACATCTTCTAAATAAGTTTGCATAGGGCTTTTTTGAGTATCAAATTTAAAAGCCGTTGTAGGAGTTACAGGCATAAAAATAAGATCACAATCTTGCAAAATTTCTTCATATTTTGCCTTGATAAAAGCTCTAGCTTTTTGTGCTTTGATATAATACGCATCATAATATCCACTGCTTAAAACAAAAGTTCCTAACAAAATTCTTCTTTTTACTTCTTCTCCAAAACCTTCGCTGCGTGTATTTACATACATTTCTTTTAAATTTTGGATATTTTCAGAACGCTTGCCATAACGCACCCCATCATAACGACTTAAATTTGCACTTGCTTCAGCTGTTGCGATGATATAATACGCTGCGATATCAAACTTAGAATCAAGCAAATTTTTATATACAATCTCATGTCCATTAGCTTTTAACATATCTATGGTTTTTAAAAGTGCGTTTTTTACTTCACTATCTGCATCATTGACATAATTTTCAATCACTGCAATTTTTAATTTTTTATTTGCATTTAAATTTGGAGCGGTTTTGATAAACTCGATATTTGCACTCGTGCTATCCATTTTGTCATATCCTGCGATCGCATCATATAAAATTGCCGCATCTTCTACATTTTGCGTTAAAACCCCAATTTGATCTAAACTTGAAGAATAAGAAGCCAAACCATAGCGACTCACTCTTCCATAACTCGGTTTAAATCCTACGCAACCACAAAAAGCTGCAGGCTGACGTACAGATCCTCCTGTATCAGAACCCAAACTTGCCAAAGCCAAGCCACCTGCTACCGCAGCAGCACTTCCACCACTTGAACCACCTGGCACACGCTCAAAATTTAAAGGATTTAAAGTTTTGCCATAATAAGAACTCGCTGTTGAACTTCCCATAGCAAATTCATCCATATTGCAACGCCCAAAAGGAGAAAAACCATTAGCTTTTAAATTAACAATCGCACTTGCATCATAAGGAGCGATATAACCTTGTAAAATCTTACTCGCACTAGTAAGCTCCCAGCCCTTTACACTGATATTATCTTTTATAGCTACAGGCACACCTTCACCTGAAACACTTAAGTCTTTATCTAAAAATTGTTCGATATAAGCACCTATTTTTTTTTCTTTTTTTGCTTTTTCATTGAGTTCTTTTTTTAAATTTTCAAGTTCTTCTTTGGAGTATTTTAAAGCTTCTTTTAAAGTTATCATTTATTTTCCTTTGTTTTTTTGATCAAAAATACTGCTAAAGCACTAAAAGCCAAAACCACCGCTATAGTTGTGATGATAATGCTATTTGGAATAGGATTTTCTAGCATTGAATCCCTTTTAAAACTTCTTCACATCTTAAACAAGGTGTTTCTTCATCTTTACTTTGAAGTTTCCAACATCTTGGGCATTTACAAAGTGAAGCTTTGGTGATTTTAAATTTCTCATTCTCTACTTCAAATTCAGCCAAAATTTCTTCATTTTCATTGCTGATTTGACTTACCATAAACCAATCGGCTAATTCCTCATTTGGGAATTTATTAAAACTGATCTTTAAATTTAATTCCAAAGTAGATTTAATGATTTTATCTTTTTTAAGTATATCAATTTGTTCAAAAAATTTCTCTCTAGCACTCATTAAAAATGTATCATCTATACCAAAATCATAATCAAAATCTTGAGTTAAACTTAGATCAAATACATCTTTTGCATCGCCTTTGATTAAAACATTAGCATGTTCTAAAGCCTCATCTACACTATAGCTTAAATTTGAAGCAAGTAAATTTAAAAGCTCTTTTGCTATCAAAGCCATAGCCACTTGAGCGGATTTTCTTCTTTGAGCATTTTCGCTATCACAATAAAGTCTATCTTTACTGATATCAAGATAAATCCCACTTAAATCCGCACTTAAGAAATTTAAAAGCAAACTAAAACCTTTAGCAAATTCATAAGCAAAAAATGCCTCTTTGCTTGCTTTAAAAACTTTAGTTGCACGGCTTAATATCCATTTATCAATAAAGCTAAATTCTTTAACTTCTAAATCTTTTAAGTCATTTGTATTGGCAAGTAAAAATCTTATAGTGTTTCTTATTTTGCGATATTGTTCACCCACTTGTTTTAAGATATTGTCTGAAATTTTTAAATCACTTGAATAATCACTTAAAAGTATCCAAAGTCTTAAAATTTCAACTCCATAGGTTTTTGCTACGTATTCAGGAGCAATCACATTGCCTTTAGATTTAGACATTTTTTGCCCTTTTTCATCAGTGGTAAAACCATGAGTTAAAATGCTTTCATAAGGTGCATTTTCATTGATCGCTGTACCTACAAGCAAAGAACTTTGAAACCAACCACGATGCTGATCGCTTCCTTCTAAATACATACTTGCTCTTTTTTCTCCTGCGTCATAAAGTCCGCTATTTAAAACCGCATTAAAAGTACTTCCACTATCAAACCAAACATCTAAAATATCATATACTTTTTCTAAATTTTCAGCGTTGTATTTTGAATTTGTAGGAATTAAATCTTTGATTTCAAACTCCCACCACGCATCAGCGCCATGTTTTTCAAAGATAGCTGCTACAAAGTCAAAAAGCTCATCATCAAAAATCACTTCTTTAGTGTTTTTATCTCTAAAAAAGGCTATAGGCGTTCCCCAGTCTCTTTGTCTTGAAATACACCAATCTGGGCGATTTTCCACCATAGAGCCTATTCTTTTTACCCCACTTTGCGGATAAAAAGTTGTTTTTAAAAGTTGTTCTTTTGCACACTCTCTTAAGGTTTTTCCTTGAAGTTTTGGCTCATCCATTAAAATAAACCATTGTTTAGTAGCTCTATAGATTACAGGTTTATGTGTTCTCCAGCAAAACGGATAAGAGTGTATAAATTTAGAAGAATGTAACAGTTTTGCGCCTAAAAGTTCTAAAATTTTTTCATTGGCCTTAAAAATATGAAGACCTATAAACTCTTCAAGCAAATGAGAAGGCAAAAGCTCTTTAGCTCTTAAAGTTTCATCATAACATCCACCATCATCAACAGGCATTAAAACTTCAATACCGTATTTCAAACAAGCATAGTAATCATCTTCGCCATGTCCTGGTGCAGTATGCACAAGTCCACTTCCACCATCCATCAATACATGCTCACCCATGATTAAAACAGATTTTCTTCCATTTAAAGGATTGATAGCTTCAAGTTTTTCAAATTCTTTTGCGTTTAATTCTTTTTGAATTTCTCCACTTGTAAGTCCTTTTTCTACCATACTTTTAAGTAAAGCACTTGCAAAAACCAAACCCTCTTTAGTGATCACATAATTTTCATTAGGATTTAAAGCTATAGCTTGATTAGCCACTAAAGTCCAAGGCGTAGTTGTCCATATCACTGCGCTTGCTTTTGAAACGCCTAATTTTTCGCAAGCTTTTGCATCTAAATCAAAAGCCACAAAGATAGAATAATCTTCTTTATCTTGATACTCTACTTCAGCTTCCGCTAAAGCTGACTTTGCCGCCCAACTCCAAAAAACAGGTTTAGAACGCTCGCAAAGTAAGCCTTTTTTAGCAATCTCGCATAAAGTTCTATAAATCGCTGCTTCAAACTCAAATTTCATAGTCAAATAAGGCTTATCCCAATCCGCAATAATGCCTAAATTTTTAAATTCTTCTCTTTGGATATCTACAAATTCACTCGCATGTTGTCTGCAAAACTCACGAATTTCTTTCTTGCTTAAGCTTTTTTTCTTTTCTCCAAGCTTTACTTCTACTTGTTGTTCTATAGGTAAACCATGACAATCCCACCCTGGAGTAAAACGCACACTCTCACCTTTAAAATAATGCGTTTTTATAATAGTTTCTTTCAAAATTTTATTTAAAGCATGTCCTATATGGATATGTCCGTTAGCATAAGGGGGACCATCGTGTAAGGTAAAACTTTTTTTCGCATTTTTGCGATTTTCTTTCATTTTTTCATAAGCATAATTTTGCTCAAACCATTTTTTAAATCTTTGCGGCTCAAGTTCCGCTAAATTCGCCCGCATAGCAAAACTGGTGCTGGGCAAAAGTAGAGTTTCTTTGTAGTCCATTTTTTCCACCTAATTTTTAATAATCTTAAATTCTACTCAAATTAGCTTTAATTTCTACTTTGTTTTTGGCTATAATTATAAGAAAAAAAGGAAAATTTATGAAACATTTGCTTTATCTTATAGGAGATGAGCTTACTATAAACGAAAAATTCAAAAATTATATTTATAGAACTTATGAAGAAAAATTTAAAGAAATCAACGAAATTCGCATACAAAATAAAACTGATAAAGATTTACCCTTTTTGCTTGAAAATCTCTTAAATCAGTACGATTTTATCACTTTATTTACAAGCCCTTTGCATTATGCAACTGTTGCTAAAATTTTAGCAACTTTGAATGATGATAATCTTATCTTAAAAGATGATACCTTGGTTCCAGATAAAGCAGAATTTAGTAAAAATAGCTTTGTGTGTAATTTTTCAAATTCAAAAATCAATGTCGTTAAAATAAATCCAAGCGAAAAATTACCCAATCTTCTTGGGCATATAAAATTAAATTTTGCATATTTTTGCATTTTTGGCATGGATGATGAAAGCGCTATATTGCTACTGCAAACCCTAACAAAATCTTATGAGATAAGTATAAAATCAACTAAGCTTTTAGATAATCTTGTGCTTATTAAGGCCACTTGTGCTAATTTTGGAAAACTTGATGGTTTTTTAAATAGCGTAAAAAATCTTTTTGGACAAAAGGTGTTTTTAGGTAAAGATCCTATACATTTTATAAGCTCTAAACTTTTAGAAAAAAAATTAAAAATTTCTTTTGCTGAAAGTTGCACAGGTGGACTTTGTGCAAGTACCTTAACCAAAATTTCAGGTGTAAGTGAAATTTTTGAAGGTTCTATTGTAAGTTATTCCAACCGCATCAAACACGAATGGCTTGGAATTAGCGAAAGCGTCTTAGAGAATAATGGCGAATACAGTGAACGTTGTGTTTATTTTATGCTAAAAGGTATTTTTAAAACAGCTAATCCTGATTTCGCCTTAGCTATTAGCGGAGTAACTGGCGAAAAAGATGAGGGAAAAGTAAAATCAGGTACTATTTATATAGGTGCAATGTTTAGAGATGGAACTTTTATCCAAGAAACGCTTTATTTAAATGGGGATCGTGAATTTATGCAAGAACAAGCCGTTTTAGCAACTTTTTGCTTACTTTTAAAATTAAAACCTGAGATTTTTGAAATTTAAAGGATTTAAAAATGAAAGAAATAAAGCTAAAAGAAGACTTGGAAAAAATTTATCCCTTGATAAAACAATTAAGAAATAACCTATCTTTGAAAGTTTTTTTAGACAAATTCCAACTTACTACACAAACTCAACATTATAAACTTTTTGCCTACGAAAATGAGGGAAATTACAAAGCAGCTTGTGGAGTCATGCCTTTTAATATACCTTATCATAATCATTGTCTTTATATTTGTGATTTTGTCGTAGATGAAACTTTAAAAGAAAAAGGTATAGGTTTAAGCTTTTTTGACAAAAATACAAATTTGGGCAAAAGATCAAGGAAATGAAAAATTAGAACTAAGCTCAAGCTTTTTTAGAACACAAGATCATGAATTTTATATCCAAAAAATGGGTTTTGAAAAATCTGGTTTTGTTTTTAAGAAAAATATCAAACTATAATATTTTTTGATTAAGCTTTGCATTTTATAATTAATATTATTATTTTTGATTTTAAGGAATAAAATGAATTTTAAAGAACTAATTTCAAAACGCAGAGCTTGTAAACTTTTTAATGATAAAAAAATCAATGAAAAGGATTTACATTTTATCTTAGAAAGCGGAGTCTTAGCCCCAAGCTCACATGGATTTGAGCCTTGGAAATTTGTAGTATTAGAACAAAAAGAACATAATCTTAAGCTCTCAACTCTATGTTACAATCAACAAAATGTAGCAAGTGCGAGTCATAATATCATTTTTCTAGCAAGAAAAGATCTTCAAAGCAAAGATGAATTTGCACAAAAACAAGTGCGTCGTTTCTCAGGTTCTAGCGAAGAAAATTTTCAAAAAATTTTAGAAATTTATACTCATAAAACCAATGCAATGAATGATAATGAACTCTATCATTATGCACAACTTCAATGCTATCTTGCTATGATGCAGATGTCGCTAGCTGCAATGAGCTTAGGTATTGATTCTTGTATGATAGGTGGCTTTGAAAAAGCTAAGGTTGATAATTTTCTTAATTTAACTTATCCTTTTGAAACTGCTGTAATTTTATCCTTAGGATATAAAGCCCATGAACCAAAATATTCTACTCAACGCTTAAATTTTAATGAAGTCGTCGAATTTTACAAGGAAAAATAATGAAAAAAGAACTTGAAATTTTTAGCACAAGATATTCTTGTAGAAATTTTAAAAATGAAAAACTCAAAAAAGAGGATTTAAATTCTATTTTAGAAATAGCAAGATTAAGCCCTAGCTCCTTAGGACTGGAACCTTGGAAATTTATAGTAGTGCAAGATGAGAAAAGAAAAGAAGAACTTTCTAAAATTTGCAACCAGCAAAAACATGTAAAAGATTGTGCTGCGTTAATTATCATCATTTCAAGACTTGATTTTTTGGATTATTTTGAAGAAAAACTTAGAAAAAGAGATATGAGTGAAACAGAAATTCAAAAACGCTTAGATGCTTATATGCCTTTTTTAAAATCTCTAAATCAAGAAGAAAAAATATCTTATGCAAGAGAACAAGCTCATATAGCTCTAGCTAGCATACTTTACAGTGCTAATGCTTTAAATATAGCAAGCTGCACTATAGGTGGTTTTGATAAACAAAAGCTTAATTCTTATTTATCACTTGATATTCAAAAAGAAAGATCAAGTTTGGTGGTGGCTTTAGGATATTGCAACGATGAAAAAAATCCTCAAAAAAATCGTTTTAGTTTTGATGAAGTTGTAAAATTTATTTAAATTTTGCTTAAAAGCAAAATTTAAATAAAAATAAACTGATTCTTTTTTGTATTTTTACTAAGTCTTTGCTTAAATTTTATACAATTTTGATTATAATTTTACATTTAATTTCACAAGGCTTGTTATGAATTTACCCAATATCTTGGCGATTTTTAGAATGGTTTTAGCGCCTTTGCTATTTTTTTTATTAATTCATCATTTTGAAAATATTCATCAAAGTTGGATTAAATATTTTGCTGCTTTAACTTTTTCATTAGCAGCTTTAAGTGATTTTTTTGATGGATACATCGCAAGAACTTGGAAACAAACTACAAAACTGGGTGGAATCTTAGATCCATTAGCCGATAAAATGCTTGTTTTAGCAGCCTTTTTAGGGCTTTTACTTACAGGAAAAGCTAATGAATGGGTAATTTATATTATACTAGTAAGGGAATTTTTTATCACGGGTTTTAGAGTTGTAATGATCAGTGAAAATTTAAATGTCAATGCTTCTTTTGCAGGCAAGCTTAAAACCGCTTTTCAAATGACTGCGATAGGATTTTTAATCATGGAGTGGATAGGCGGAGAAATTCTACTTTACATAGCTTTGAGTTTAACTCTTTATTCTGGATTTGAATACATCTATACTTATATAAAAGCTCAAAAAAAAGGAGAGAAATGAGATCTTTATTGTTTTTAATTGTTATTTTGATTTTGGGAATTAAATTTTATTCTATTGAATTTTTAGCAACTGTTTTAGTCATCTCATTTTTAATCTTCTTTCACGAATTAGGACATTTTTTAGCTGCAAGATCTTTAGGTGTAAAAGTTGAAGTCTTTAGCATAGGATTTGGAAAAAGTCTTATAGAACGTGAATTTAAAGGCACAAACTATCGCTTAAGCGCTTTACCACTTGGAGGATATGTTAAACTTAAAGGACAAGATGATATGCATCCTGGTTTTGAAAATCTAGACAAAGATAGCTATAGTATTTTAAGTCCTTTAAAAAAGATTTATATTCTTTTTGCTGGACCATTTTTTAATCTAATTTTAGCTTTTTTTCTTTATATTATCATAGGAAATTTAGGTCTAAACAAACTTGCTCCGCAAATAGGAAACATAGCGCCAAACTCTGCTGCACAAGAAATAGGACTTCAAAAAAATGATACTATCTTAGAAATTAACGGTATAAGAATTCAAACCTTTGATGAAATTTCAAAGCATTTAAGTTTAGATCCTTTGAAAATATTAATCAATAGAGAAGGAAAAAATTTAGAATTTATTTTAACTCCAAAAATAGGACAAGGGTACAATGACTTTGGACAAATCGTTGAAAAACCTCAACTTGGAGTCAGTCCAAATGGGACAAGCACTCTTGTAAAACACCAAGGTTTAGAAAGTTTTAAATATGCCGCACAAGAAAGTTTTCAAGCTTCTACACTCATCATCAAGGGTATTGTAAAACTCATAAGTGGCGAAGTTGAAGCAAAAAATTTAGGCGGTATTATCACCATGACTGAAATTACCTCAAAGGCTGCACAAAATAGCTTTACTTTGCTTTTATTTATCACTGCTTTAATTTCTATAAATTTAGGCATTTTAAATCTTTTACCTATTCCTATGCTTGATGGAGGACATATACTTTTTAATCTTTATGAAATGATTTTTAGACGCAAAGTTTCACAGCGTACTTTTGAATATTTAAGCTATACAGGCATGGCAATACTTTTAAGTTTAATGCTCTTTGCAACTTATAATGATATATCAAGGATTATAGGTGAATAAAAAATTTTCCTACCCTATTCCAAATTTTACTGATAGAAGAAAAAGTATAATCTTTTGGCGCTATTTGCGTTTTCAAGCAAGAAAAATTTTATATTTTCCTCAAGTAAGACTTCTAGAAAAAACGCTTAATAAAGAAAAAAATAAACATTTAAAAGACTTTTTCTCTCAAAGACCCTATGCTTGTTACAATGCTACAAGAAGATTTTGCGATAAAAGTTTTAAAGCAAATGAACGTGTTAAAACACTTATTTATGATGTTGATAAGGGACTCGCTTGTTTTAAATTTCTTCCCGAGGAACAAATAATTTTTTCTTTTGATGAAGATTTTGAGCTTTTTTTAGGATATAACCATAATGTTTACGAAGAAGGTTTTTGGGCTTTTTCTTTAAAATTTAAAAAATACACTATCTCACAATGTAATTTTTGCTTTACTTTAGAAAACAATCTTCTACTTTCTTGTATACAAGGACATAAATACAAAGATTTTAATATTTTAGAAATTAATAAAATTTTAACTAAAAAATGTCATGGTTTGCGCCCTGTTGCTTTACTTATAGAATGCTCTAAGATGCTTTGTGAAATTTTAAAACTTCAAGCTACTTTAGGTGTACATGAAAAAAATCAAATCCGTTCTCAAAAAGGAAAAGAAAAAGGCTATTTTGTAGATTATCAAAAAATTTGGCTAGAAAATGGTGGAGAATTAATAAAAATCAATAAACACAAATACTATAAACTCCACCACTCTCAAAAAAACCTAGAAGAAATCCCTTCGCAAAAACGCTCCATGTATAAAAAACGTTTTGCTATGCTTGAAGAAATCAAAACAAATTTAGATAAAACCTTAAGTATTCAAGACTAATTAAGTATATTTTGATATAATCTAGTCTTGCTTTATGCAAAATCCTTGCTCATAAAAATGGGCTTTAATATCCATAAGGAGAAAAGATGAAACATTATGAGGTTTTATTTATCTTAAAACCAACACTTACCGAAGAGGAAGTGAATGCGAAGTTGGAATTCGTTAAAGAAGTCCTAACCAAAAATAGTGCAGAAATTGAAACTGTTGTTCCAATGGGTACTAGAAAATTAGCGTATAAAATCAAAAAATACGAAAGAGGAACTTATTTTGTGATTTATTTCAAAGCTCCTACAAACTTGATCGCTGAGCTTGAAAGGGTGTTAAGAATCACTGAAGAAGTAATAAGATTTTTAATCGTAAAATATGAAAATAAAAAAGAAATTGCAGCTTGGGAAAAACTAAGCCACGGGATTAAGCAATCTAAAAAAGAAATTAAACCTTTAGATGCTCCTGAAATTCAATAAGGAAAAAGATGTTTAACAAAGTTGTTTTGGTTGGAAATCTTACACGTGATATAGAAATGCGTTATGCACAAAGCGGTAGTGCTATTGGAGCTTCCGCTATAGCAGTAACAAGAAGATTTACCGCAAATGGAGAAAAAAGAGAAGAAACTTGCTTTATTGATATAAACTTTTATGGTCGTACCGCAGAAGTTGCAAACCAATACCTTACAAAAGGTTCAAAAGTACTCATAGAAGGACGTTTGAGATTTGAACAATGGAGTGATCAAAATGGACAAAATCGCTCTAAACATAGCATTCAAGTTGAAAATATGGAAATGCTTGGCAATTCCAATGCTCCACAACAAGGCGGAAATTTTGGCAATAATAGCTTTTCAAACAACAATTATAGTGGAAACTATGAAAATCAAAGCTATGATCCTTATATGAGTGAAAATCAAAATTTTAATAAAGCAAAAGCAAACCCTGCTCCACAAAGAAACCAAAACCCACAACACGAAGAAAAATTAAAAGAAATTGATATCGATGCTTATGATAGCGATGATACTAATTTACCATTTTAAAGGATAAACTATGGCAGAAAAAAGAAAATACTCTCGCAAATATTGCAAATACACTGAAGCAAAAGTTGAATTTATTGATTATAAAGATACAGCAATGTTAAAACATGCTTTATCTGAAAGATTTAAAATCATGCCACGCCGTTTAACAGGCACAAGCAAAAAATACCAAGAAATGGTAGAAGTTGCAATCAAACGTGCAAGACATGTAGCTCTTATCCCTTATATAGTGGATAGAAAAGAAGTAATCAATAATCCTTTTGAAGGACTATAATCTTTTAAAGCAAACTTGTAAAAAGTTTGCTTTCTTATACATTTATTCTCAAAATAAAGTTAAACCAAAGTATATTCTAAAACATCACTGAAAGTATCAACAGCAATGATTTCCATATTGTCTCTAACCTCACTAGGAATATCTTTTAAATCTCTTTCGTAATTTTTTCTTGGAATTAAAGCTGTTTTTATATCTGCTTTATAAGCTGCAATTAATTTTTCTTTTAATCCGCCTATTGGTAAAACTTTTCCTTTTAAATCTATTTCACCCGTCATTGCAACATCTGCTTTAACCTTTTTATCACTAAAAATAGAAGCAATAGCTGTACTTATCGTAATACCTGCACTTGGGCCATCTTTTGGAGTAGCTCCATCTGGCACATGTATATGAATATTATAACTATCATAAACATTAACTTTAGGATCAATAATTATTTTTTTAGGTATTTTTATTTTTCCTTCATCGATTAAAACTTTTATCATACTAAAAGCAATTCTAGCTGATTCTTTCATTACATCACCCAAACTTCCTGTGAGCGTTAATTCTCCTTTACCTTTAATTTTTACAGCCTCTACTTTTAAAACATCTCCACCTACGCTTGTCCAAGCCAAACCATTGACCTGACCTACTTGATTTTCTCCATTATTTTTTTCTATTTCAAAAACTTTTTTATCTAAAAATTCATTCAAATTTTTTGTATTAATAATGACTTTTTTAATATTTTCTAAAAGTAGTTTTTTAGCACTCTTACGACACAACTCTGCCACTTTGCGACGCAAATTTCTAACTCCTGATTCACGAGTATAATCGCTAATGATTAGCTCTATAGTTTCATCATCAATAAATAATTCATTGGATTTTAAGCCATGTTTTTTAAGCTCATCTGGAATTAAATATTTTTTCATTATATGAAATTTTTCACTTGGAGTATAAGAGCTAAGTTCTATAAATTCCATTCTATCTCTTAAAGGTGCAGGAATATTGCTAATATCATTTGCCGTTGCTATAAAAATGACTTTACTTAAATCAATATTAAAATTTAAATAATAATCCCTAAATTTAGAATTTTGCTCTGGATCTAAAATTTCTAAAAGCACCGCACTTGGATCGCCTCTAAAACTGCGATTTAATTTATCAATTTCATCCAATACAATTACAGGATTAATTTGTTTTGCCTCTATGAGTCCTTGAGTAATACGTCCAGGCATAGCGCCTATATAAGTTCTACGATGACCACGCAGCTCATTAACATCTTCAAGTCCACCTAAGGCTATGCGAATAAGCTCTCTTTTTAAAGCTTTTGAAACAGAATTTGCCAGTGAAGTTTTACCCACGCCAGGAGGCCCATAAAGACAAAGTATAACTTTAGCACCATCTTTTTCTGCTATTTTTCTTTTTTCTAAAAGTTCCCTAACTGCAAAATATTCTTCTATGCGTTCTTTTGGTTTATTTAATGCATAATGATCATGGTTGAGCTGTTTTGAAACTTCCTTAATATCAAGTTTTTTCTTAGAAATTTTTTCAAAAGGAACATCTAATGCTGTTTCTATGTAAGTTTGAATCATCGATGCTTCGGAATTATCTTGATGAATGCGTTCGAATTTTTCAATTTGTTTTTTGATTTCTTTATAAGCGTCTTCGTGCATAAATTTCTTCTTTAACTCCAGACGCTTTTGATACTCTCTAACCTCATCTTCTTTTTGCGTATCAGAACCAAGCTCTTTTTGAATTTGTCTTAATTGTTCTTTTAAAAAATATTCTTTATTTACCTTATCAATACGAGAATGTACTTTATTTTTAATTTCTTTTTGAATTTTATTAGCTTCTATTTCTTGAGCAATTAAATCTATTAATTTTACTAATTTTTGCTCAAGATCTGTTAAAACAAAAAACTCATAAGCAACTTGTTTTTTAATACGCACAGTATTTAAAATCAAATCGCAAATCCTAGATGCATCAAAACCTTCTTCAATTGTTCTTAAAAGATCTGGAGAAAAATAATGACTAATATTTGCCAAATTTTTTACTTTCTCTTTTAAAACTTCAAGAAGTGCTTCTTTTTTAGTTCCTTCTAAAAAGTCTTCTTTTATAAGTTCTATCTTGGCTTCTAAAGGTTTATTAGAAATTTGCTCTATAATTTTACCCTTGACATATCCTTGAAAAAGTATTTTCACTCTTCCATCAGGCAAAGGAACTTTTCGCATGATAGTCCCAATCACTCCGCAATTATAAATTTCATCAAAATTTCTTCCATTTTCCAACTTTGAAGGTGCAACAAAAAGCATGCTATCATTTTTAATCGCGAGATCTAAAGCTTTCATATTGGATGAATCGTTAATAAAAATAGGAGTTATCATAAAAGGATATAAAAATAATTCATCTTCAACCAATACTGGTAAATTTGCTGGATAATTTTGTATCTCTTCAATCTGCATTTATTTTCCTTGTTTATTAAAATCTTTCAAATATACTTCTATACCAAGGAAGCTCAGGTTTGATAATACTTTGCTGATAAAATTCACTTTCTTGAAGTCTTTGTTTATAAATTTGTGTACTTTCATCATGCCCTATGCGCTGGTATAGATTTTCTATAGTGCTATTAAGATAAAAAACCGCTAAATTAAATTTTGTAAGCATTGTCTGAACCAAAGGTTCATATTCTGTATAAGGATAATCTTTCAAAAAAGTATCTATTTCTTTTTGGCTTTCAAGCATTAAAGCCTGATTACGATTTGGCACTGCAAATGCATCAAATTTTGCCTTAATTTTAAGATAACGAATATAATCAGCATTGCGTGAATTTCCAAATTTTTTATTATATTCATCTAAATAAAATTCAGCTAACTTATATTCCTCTTCATCCATATGAGCTTGTGCTAAAATAATTAAAGTAGTTTCCAATAAAGGATCGGCAACATGCTCACTTGCCATACCATTATAATGATCATCAGCTTTTTCCAAATCCTTGTCCTGCAAATCTTTAATAATTTGCTTATACCACTCACTAGCACTAAGATTGTATAAACCTTCATCATTTTTCGTACTACACGCACTAAAAAAAACACTTAAAAAAACCAATAAAAAAATACCTTTTTTCATACTTCACCTTGATTTATATTCTCAAAAATATATATTTTAACGATTTTATAATTATGTTCTTCTAAAATTATAATAAAATTAATTAAATAATTTAAAATTTTGGAATGATTATTGCTTATTTTATGTTAAAATATTAAACATTATAACTTAAGGAGAAAACATGACCCTAGCTGTTAAATGCCCTATCTTAGGTTTTGAAGAAACCAAAAATATGGAATTTTCAACTATCGATGAAGTATTTGTAAGACTTAAAAGTCTTGATGGTAAAGACTTTTCTTTTGTTTTAATTAATCCTTATTTGATTAGACCTGATTATGAATTTGATATACCAACTTATTATCAAGAGCTTCTTTCTTTAACACCTGAATCTAATATGAAAATTTTTAATATAGTAGCCATAGCAAAAAGCATTGAAGAATCGACAGTGAATTTTCTAGCTCCAGTAGTCATTAATCTTGATAATAATACTATGGTACAAGTGATACTAGATACAGTTAATTATCCCGACTTTTTTCAAGCTGATCAAATTGCTAATTATATTAAAAAATAATGCTCTATATACTTGCAAATGGATCTATGGCAACAGCCTTAGCCTATGGATTAAAAGATGATTATGAAATTTGTATAGTAGGAAGAAGTATAGAAAAACTTCAAGCCCTCGCCAAAGAAGGCTTTAAAACCTTACTTTACAAAGATTTTAACATAGAAGGTAAAGATGTTATTTTAGCATTTAAACCTTATGCTTTAGAAAATATTGCTCAAATGCTAAAAGGACAAGCACGTATCTTAATCTCTGTTTTAGCCAATGTTGATTTTGAAAAACTACAAACCATCAAAGCTCAAAATTATGTTAGAATAATACCCAATACAGCAGCTAAATACAAGGCTTCAACCACACCATATATACTTAAAAACTCTCATTTTGAAAATGAAATTTTAGACATTTTAAAAACTTTTGGCTCGGCTTATAAATTAGATAATGAAATACAAATGAATGCAGCTATGGCGATTAGCGGCTGCGCTCCTGCTTTTTTAGCACTTATAGCAGAAAGCATTGCTAATGCTGGAGTTTATGAAGGTTTATCAAAAGAACTTAGTCTTAATCTTACGCGCTCTTTATTTAAAAGCTCTAGTGCTTTACTAGAACATGAACATCCAGCTATTATCAAAGAAAATATTTGCTCCCCTGGCGGAGTTACAATAAAAGGCATAAAAATACTCGAACAAAAAGGAATTCGCGGAAGTTTTTTTGAAGCCATAAATGCTAGCAGCGCCAAATGAAAAAGGCTTTCATACTTATAGAAAGCATTAGTGCTATAACGATCATATCTTTAATTTTCATTGGCATTTTTTATTACTATATTCAACTTTACAAAAACTATGAAAATTTAAATATTTTTGAAAGACTCTATAAACTTCAAGAAGAATTATATGAAAAGCCTATTTTTAAAACCATCATACTTCAAACTTCAGCCTTAAAACCTATAGTTTTACAAGAACAGTTTGTTAATGATGGTATATTTCAATTTCAAAAATTATACTTTCAAGATCAAAATTATAGCGTTTATTTTAAAGAATGAGCAAAGCTTTTACACTTTTTGAACTTATAATATCACTAATACTTTTTACTTTTATAACTAGCTTACTTTCAAAACCTTTAATGGATTTTTATCATTTAAATTTTACTGCTTTACATACAAACAATCTTATCACTCAAGCACATTTAAACTTGCTTAAAATAGAAAAATTAATACAAAATTGTATTAATATTACATTTTCACAGAATACATTAAAATGTCTTTTAAAAGATGAGTTAATTAGCCTAAAAGATAATAAACTTTATCTTATTAATTCTGCTCTTATTTTAGAAAATAATCATACACTTTATTCACCTCATTCTGATTTTAAAACACAACTCCAAAATAGAAAAGATTTATATAGCGACAATGAGCATATTAGCTATGCTTATAAAATTAATAAGATTGAAAAAATATCCATCTTGGAAAATGGTATATCTGCAAATTTTACAGGTAGTTTTATTCCTTTGCAAGCTCAATTAGTTATCAAATTGCAAAATGAAGAACTTATGTATGAAATAAAGCCAAAATTTAATGAACAATTAAACCAACAAGGATTAATTTCTAAAAACATAAGCTCATTTAACCTGCAAAACAATAAATTAAAAATTTGCCTAAAAAGACAAACAAAACATTGCTTTGAAAAAAGAATTTTACTGTGAAAAAAGCTTATGTTTTAATTTGGACAATTTTTTTAATATTACTAATAAGTCTATGGATGAGCTTGACCTTAAACATATCCAGCTATACTCCAAAAATAATCCAAGATAGTTATTACTACCTTCAAGCTCAAATTTTAAGTCACAATGCAACACAATTTTCTAAATATTTTTTATATCAAGCAAAGCAAGAAAATAAAGAATGTTTAGATAATATATATTTTAATTACACAAAAGCTTTGATTAAAATAAAATATTTTTATCCTATTGCACAATGTGTTAATTTTAAATTTTCCAACTTCAATCCCGATGCAAATTTAAGCAAAGATGGTGTTATTATAGCCCACATTAGTATTGCTTTAAATCGTGATAAAAACGTCAATGATGAAATTTTACTCACAAAAAGCATTATTATTTATCCTAAAGAAAATTTTTGGAATTTAAAAAATTAAACCAAAGTCTTAGCGAGCTTAACACAGTCTAAAAGACTTTGATTTTCGCATATATAAAGATTTTTAAAATTTAAAAGCTTCTTTGCTGTGCTTTGCCCTATAACTACAACCTTATCTTCTTCTTTTAAGCTATAAAATTTTAAAAAATTTTCTACACTTAAAGGAGAGGTGAATATAAAAATAGCAGGATGGATAAGCTTTTTGTCGCCTTTTTTAAAAACATTTTCATAAACAATCATTTCATCTAAATCCACACCTACATTTTTAAGATCCAAATTTAAAGTTGAAACAATATTTTTAGCCCTTAAATACAAACATTTTTGCATTTTTAACTCCTCTTTAAATTCAAGAAAAAGATCTTTTCCATAAGCCTTTGATGGAATTTTAATCTTTTTAAAACCTAAATTTTTAGCGTATTGAGCTGTACTTTGTCCCACAGCGTATAAATTGAGTTTGAAATTTAAAGTGATTTTTGCATGTTGTAAAGCTTTTAAAGCATTTTTTGAAGTGCAGATTAAAGCATCATACAAACTCAAATCCACACTAAAATTATAAAAAACAATCTCATTTAAAATAAGATTTTCCACCCCTTCAAAAGGAGTTTCATTTAAGAGATAAATTTTCATAGATTTTACGCTTTAGCTCTTTAGCTGCCAAAAAAGCATCTTTAGCATCCATGATCGCCCTAACCACAGCCACACCGCTTAAATTTATACCCTTTAACTCAACAAGTGCTTCTTTGTCAATCCCACCTATGGCTACAACCCCTATAGGGCTTTTATCACAAATTTGACTTAAAAGCTCAAGGCTTAAAAGCGAACTTTCTTTAGTAGGCGTTGCCTTAATAGCTCCACAACCTAGATAATTTACTCCTTGTATAAACTCAAGTTGTTCTAACTTTTTAAGACTTAAGCCTATGATTTTTTCATCTCCTAAAAGCTTTCTAGCTAGTTTTGCTTCTAAATCTTCCTGTCCTAAATGCACCCCATCAGCATCTAAGGCTAAAGCTATATCCACCCTATCGTTAATCAAAAAAGGTATTTTATAAGACTTGCAAAGTTTTTGCACCTTTAAGCCTAGTTTATAAAATTCTCTTACATTAAGCTCTTTTTCACGAAGTTGTATGATACTTACTCCGCCTTTTATAGCATTTTCTAAAGTATTTAAAAAACACTCTTCGCTTTTATTTCCCTTAGTAGCAACCAAATAAAGGCTAAGATCTAATTTATTTTTCATCTAGAAACTTGAAAAAATGATTTGTAGGACCACAACCTTTTCCAAGATTAAGTGAATAATAAATCGCATTTCTTACATACTCTTTAGCTTCACTAACAGCGTGAAATAAATCCTTGTCTTTAGCTAAATTACTAGCAATAGCCGAAGAAAGCGTACAACCTGTACCGTGAGTATTTTTAGTTTCTATGCGTTCGCCTTTTAAAATATAAATTTCTTTTCCATCATAAAGCACATCATTGGCATTTGCTTCACTATGTCCGCCTTTAAGTAAAACTGCCTTAGCCCCCAAGCTGCATAAATGCTTAGCTGCTTTTATCATCTGCTCTTCATTAGCGATCTTAAAACCACATAAAAACTCTGCTTCAGGAATATTAGGAGTAAGAATGTCTGCAAATTTTATTATAGTTTGTTTGAAAAAATCACAATTTTCTTGCGGCATTAAAGCATAGCCATTTTTGGCAAACATTACAGGATCAATAACTACATTTTGAGGTTTAAACTCGCTTAAATTTTTAGCTACACAGCTCATTAATTCACAAGAACCTATCATTCCGATTTTAGTTGCCTTTGGCACTATATCTTCAAACACGGCAAGCATTTGTTCATCCACGCTTTGAGTAGGTATATCGTGTACAGAAATCACCCTTGCGGTATTTTCAGCTACCACACTTAAAACCACACTCATACCAAAAAGATTGTGTGCACTAAAGGTTTTAAGATCGGCTTGTATCCCTGCTCCACCACTACAATCACTCCCTGCTATAGTTAAAACAGGTATAAGCTCGCTTCCTTTTGCTTTCATAAATCTTCCTTTAAAATTTTGATCCATTCTTCACCCTTAGGGCTTAATTTTTGTCCTTTAAAACTCTGTTTTGCAAAAGCTACAATCAAAGCATGAAAAATTTGATAAAGTTCGTAAAGTTCGCATTTTTTTCCTAAAATTTTATACAAATTTTCTTGCTCACTCTCTATGCCACTTTGAAAAAATTCTCTTAATTCTTCATAATTTTCAAACTCATAACCTAAGTAAAAAGCCAAACGCAAACTATAATTATCTACAACCAAAACCTCTCTTTTGCAAAGATAGTTTAAAATACTATCAACGCTTTCAAAACCTAAACCTTTGATATTTAAAAGCCATTCTCTGCTTGCATTTGTTTTAAAATTTTCTAAATTTTCATAAGTGTTTATGATACTTTCTACCAAACCTTTTAAACGCTTAGTTTTGGTATTATAAAATCCGCTAGGCTTAATTAAAGTTGCAAGTTCTAAATTGGATAAAGTATTGATTTGTTCTAAGCTTGCAATATTTTCTTTTTTTAAATTTTCTAAAGCTTTTAAGACATTTTTCCAATTTGTATTTTGAGTTAAAACGACAGAAATTAAAAGCTCAAATTCACTCAATCCTTGATTTTCAAGCCAATCAAAATCATGATAATTTAAATCCAAATTTAAAAGCTTGGTAAAAATTTGTGCTCCAGTCATTTAAAATTCTCCTTAAAAGCTAAATAAAATTGCTTTGCGGTACGACCACTTCTACTTGCTCTTAGAGTAGCAAATTCTTTAGCTTTAGCGTGTAAAAGCTCTTTATCACAAGAATAATCTTTAAAATAAAAATCTATCATCTTTAAATACTCTTCTAAATTTCCCTGATAAAAACTTAACCACAAACCAAATCTATCACTCAAGCTTAATCTTTCTTCAGCAGCATCGCTTAAATGAAGTTCTGTATGTGTGATTTGCGTATCAAGATTATCAGTAATGCTTTCACTTAATAAATGCCTACGATTTGAACTCGCATAAATAATTACATTATTTGGGGCTTTTTCTATGCTTCCCTCAAGTAAAGGTTTTAAAAATTTATAACTATCATCTCCCTTTTCAAAAGAAAAATCATCACAAAAAAGTATGAATTTAAAATTTTCTAATCTGATTTCATCGATGATATCTGCTAAGGCAAATAAGTCTTCTTTATTTAATTCGACAAGTCTTAAGCCCTGTTCTTTAAATTCATTAAATATAGCTTTAATTAAACTTGATTTTCCAGTGCCCTTAGATCCCCATAAAAGTGCGTGATTTGCTCCCTTATCTTGAATGAAATTTAAAGTATTTTCATAAAGTGCTTTTTTTTGACTTTCCATACCTACTAAATCTTTTAAAGCAATAGGATCGATTTCAAAAATAGGCTTTAAATAATCTTTTCTTGCTCTATAAATTGCTGCATAAGTTTTATTCCAATCCATTTTAAGCCTTTCTTAAATGCGTTAAAATTGCCTCTAAAATATCATCATCATCTTTGCTTTTTGCCTTGATGAGTTCTTTTTCATCATTTAAAGCAGTAAATTGAATATTTTGCTCATAGTTACTAATGCTTTTAAATTTATTTAAAGCTAAAATTTTAATAGTAATCAAAGATAAAAATTGCTTAGTATAAATGTCAAGTTTTCCAAAGCGATCTTCAATTTCACCTTCAATCTCATAAACCTCATAAACTTGCTCACACTTGCTAAGTCTTCTATAAAGTTCTAATCTTAAGCGATCTTCGCTGATAAGCTCACTATTTAAAAAGGCATTAACATTGAGTTTTAAATCAAGTTTATTTTCTTTTTGATCCACTTCATTTTTACTTAAAGCATTAAGTTCATCTTCTAACATTTTAAGATATAAACTATATCCAATTTGCTCGATATGTCCACTTTGATCCACGCCTAATAAATTTCCACCGCCACGAATTTCAAGATCATGATAAGCCAAAATAGAACCTGCGCCTAAAAAAGAATTACTTTCTAAGGAAACAAGACGCTTTAAGGCATCTTTTGTGATAGCATTTTTATCTTCAACTAAAAAATAACAATAACCTTGCTTATCACTTCTTCCCACACGCCCACGCAATTGGTGTAGATCAGCCATACCAAAACGATCGCTTTTTTCTACTATGATAGTATTTGCATTAGGCAAATCAATTCCACTTTCTACGATAGAAGTACTTAAAAGCAAATCATATTCTTTATTTTCAAATTTTAACATTTCTTCTTCTTGTACCTTAGCATCAATTTTAGAATGTAAAATCAAAATACGCAAAGTAGAAAAAAGTTCTAATAAATGCTTTTTACACTGCTCTATACTTGCAATATGATTATGAATATAAAAAATTTGCCCACCACGTCTTAACTCTCTTGCTATAGCTTCTTTTAAAAGTGCGTCATCATTTTCTTTAACAAAAGTTCTTACATCTATTCTATCTTCTGGTGGAGTTTGTAAAACACTATAAGATTTTATAGAACTTAAAGCTTGATTTAAGCTTCTTGGTATAGGGGTTGCTGACATGGATAAAATATGTGAATTTTGAGTGATTTCTTTAAGCTTTTCTTTTTGTTTCACTCCAAATTTATGTTCCTCATCGATAACAACAAGAGCTAAATTTTCACATTCTACACTTAAAAGTGCATGAGTTCCTACAACTACACAAGCTTTATTTTCTTTTAAATTTTGTAAAACCTGTTTTTTTTCTGCACTACTTGCAAAGCGATCAAGTTTAAAAACCTCTATATCAAAAGGATCAAAACGCTTTTTTAAGGTTTTATAATGCTGATGAGAAAGCAAAGTTGTAGGTGCAAATAAAAATGCACAAAATCCGCTTTTAACTACTGAGTAAATAGCATTCATAGCAACTTCAGTTTTTCCAAAACCCACATCACCGCTTAAAAGCCTATCCATGACTTTTCCACTTTGAAAATCTTGCAAAATTTCATGACAGGCTTTATCTTGATCACTTGTATAAACAAAACCCGCACTAGCTATAAAATCAGCTTGTCTATTTAAATCCACTGTAATTTTTTTTGCTTGCACCAAAGATCTTTTAGCCGCCATAATAACAATTTCAGAAGCTATGGCTAAAAGTTTAGTTTTTAATTTTTCTTTAAGTTTAATAAAGCTTGTTTTACCTAGTTTATCTAAGCTTGGAATAGATCCACTCACGCCCAAATATTTATCAATTAAATAAAGATTTTCCACTGGTAATAAAAGCTTGTCAGAATTTTGATACTCTATAGCAACAAACTCTTTTTTTGCTCCGCTTATCACTATCATCTCAAGACCTAAAAATTTACCTACCCCATAATCTTCGTGTACTATATAATCCCCATTTTTAAGCTCATCTATAATCAAACTAGCTTTTTTTCTTGTTTTTTGTTTTTCTTTTTGATTTAAAGAAATGATTAGCTCTTCAGGACTAATAAGATTAAGTCTTAAATCACTTTTTATAAAATGGATATTTTGAGTATCTTCAAGCTCTAAAGCTTTAAATAAAGCTTCGTTTTTAGCTAAAAGTGTGATTTTTTTATTTTTATGAAATTCAAAAAAATCTTTATTGTAAGAACTTTGCAATTCTTTAAATTTTTTAGCTTGAGGTAAAATTTTTGCATTCACAAAACTTATATCTTTTTCATATTCATTAATATCAAACTTTTCACAAGCTAAAAAATCAAGCTCCAAATAATCAAAAAAATCATCAATACACCAAAACCCTAAAGAATTGATATCATGTGTTAAAGTATCGCTTTGAAAATCTTCTAATTTATCCTTAAAAATTTCATAATTTTCTTTGTCAAAATATTTTAAAAAAGGACAAATTTCAAAATGTTGCAGTTCATTAGGGATAGACTTTTGACTTTGCAAATCAAAATATCTTATACTTTCAATCTCTTCGCCAAAAAGCAAAATTCTAATAGGATTTTCTTCATTGATACAAAAAATATCAATAATATCCGCACGAATTGAAATTTCACCTTTATCCTGAACTATATCTACAAATTCGTATCCCAATCTTGAAATTTCATCTTCAAAACATTTCAAATCAAAATTTTGTTTTTTATCGATATGATAATTTTGTAAATGTTTTTTTGAAGGAAGTTTTTTTAAAACAGTATTTAAAGGAGAAATAAGGATTTTTTTTTCTTCTTCTTTATGATAAGCATTTAAAATCTTACAAAGATCAAAAAGTTCTTTAGAAAAAGCCCTTAAATCATCTCCAAACTGCGCTCTAAAATCAGGTAAAACAAAAGTTTTTAAACCCTTAAATCGTGAAACTTGAGCGAGTAAATCTGCTTGTTTTTCATCTTTACAAAGAAAAAGTTCACAAATTTTTGGATTTTGTAAGTATTCATAAAATGAAGCTTGCATTATTCTTCGTTGTTATTTTCAATAAGTTTGATAGTATCTTCTTTAATTTTACTAGTTCCATTAAAGCGACCGCCATTTTCTATAGAAATTTTTTGCGTTGAAATATCACCATTAACAACTCCGCCCGCTAAAATTTCTAAACTATTAGCCTCAAGTTGCCCTTCAAAATACCCATTTACTACAATTTTATCTGCTTGTAATTCACCTTTTAAATTTCCATTTTTTCCGATAACCACAATGCTTTCAGAATGAATAATGCCACTTAACTCTCCATCAACATGGAGCATAGAAGCAAAATAAAATTTACCCTCAATTCTCGCACCTGAAGAAATTACTGTTGTTTCTGAGCTAGAGCTGGATGTTGGGCTGATACCGCCTTTATTAAAGATTGCCATGGAACTCTCCTTTCTTGATTAAAAAAATCATTCATATTTTTTCTTTGCAAATTTAAAAAATACAAAGGTTCTAAAGTTTTATTAATAAACCTTACCTCATAGTGCAAATGCGGCCCCGTAGAAAGACCTGTATTGCCACTATAACCTATCAACTGCCCTTTATTAACAAATTGACCTGCTTTGACCACTTCTTTGCGCATCATATGAGCAAATACTGTTTTAAAACCAAAATTATGCAATAAAATTACATTATAGCCATAGCCATTATCACTATAACCTGAAAATTCCACTACTCCACTTGCTGGTGCATAAATAGGAGTACCAATTTCCGCTCTTAAATCAATGCCAGGATGAAATTCTCTTCTTTTTAAAAGAGGATGCTCTCTCCAGCCAAAATTTCCTGTAATGCCTTTATTTTCAATAGGCCATCCATTAGGAATTTGCCCCAAAATTCCAAGTTGCTGCTCATTGGTAAGCTGAAGATTATCAAGTCTTGCACTAATTGTAAGATTATTTTCTGCTTCTAAGCCCAAAGCCTCTTCAAAAGAAGCTATTTTATCTTCTATAGCTGCATACTGCTGAGTTTTTTCTTCTATGCTTTTTTGCATTTGCGAATTAGATAATTCCAATTCTTTGCTTTTTTTCAAAAGCTCCTCACGCTTTTCACTGATATCACTAAGTTTGCTATCAAGATATTTGATATAAAAACCACTAAAAACTAAAAATAAAACAATAAAAGCAATAGTATAAAAAACTATTTTTTTGATTATTTGATTTAAATAAAAATGTCTTGAACCGTTAATATCTGTAATGGTAATAGTGAATTTATTTTTTACCACACCACTCCTTTAAAAAATTTTCTACCAACATAAAAGAACCAAAAACTAGATTTTTTTTATTCTCTTCTATTTTTACAAATTCTTTGCATTGTATACCTAGCTTTGATGCAATACTATAAATTTCATCATCAGCCAGCTTTCGTTCTGCGCTTTTATATTTATATATTTGTATTGTATCAATAATAGGCTTTAATGTATTTAAAATTTGAAAAATATCCTTATCCAAATAAGCATTATAAATAAGATTTATTTTTTCTCCTTGAAATTTATCAATCATAGCCTTAGCAGCCATAGGATTATGACCCACATCAACAAAAAAATTTGGAGAAATTTCTTGGCATCTTCCTTGCAAATTTAACTCTTGCAACTTTTTTAAAGCTTCTAAGGTTTTTTCTTGCGAAGTTAAAATTTCACAAGCCTTTAATGCAAGCTTTAAATTATGCTTTAAAAAACAAGGTAAAACAAACTTTTTACAATAAATCTCAAATTTTTCTTTCAAAAAAGGATTTAAAGAAGAAACTTGCAAATTAGCTTTTTTTAAAAAAGCAATTTTTTTTGCTAAATTTAAAACATTTTGCTCTTGCTCATCACTTATAAGTGCTATAGGCGCCATAACTTTAAGCTTGGTTCTTGCAATATCTTCTAAAGAATTGCCCAAAATTTGAATATGGTCAAATCCAATTCTTGTAAAAATATTCATTCTTCTTTCAAAAACAGAAGTAGCATCATATTCTCCACCCACTCCTGCTTCTAAAACAATGAAATCGCATTTTTGAAATAAAATCATAGCTAAAAAAGTAGCATATTCGAAATAACTTAATTTTTGCAAGTCTTGTTTAAAAATTTCTTCAAGTCTTATATGAGCTTGTTCTAATTCTTCATCATTTGCAATCTTACCATCAAGATAAAATCTTTCATTAAAACTAAAAATATGCGGGCTAGTATAATGCCCTATTTTATAATTTAAATTTTCTAAAAGTTGGGTTAAATATCTACCCGTGCTACCTTTACCATTTGTGCCTATAAGCTGGATTATAGGAATATTTTTAAAATATTTCTTATATTTTTCATACATTCTAAACATCAAAAAACGATCAATTTTATCGTAATTTATACTTTTTTGAGCTAAAAAATTCTCAACTTTCATTATATTGTTCATTAACCGCTGCAATTTGCTTTATTAACTCATCTAAAATATTAATACTTGGTTTACTTTGCTTATCAAGATAAGCCACGTGAATTTTAGGAGTTATAATATCTTGCTTATAAATAAATCTAAAATTTTCTATAGTTTTAAGATTTGTATTTACAAGCTGTGTAATTTCATCTTTGCTTTTTCCTGGCGAAACAATCAAATAACTCTTTTCATCTATCATCCACAGTTCATCAAATTCACTACAAGAATCTTTTAAAATTTTTTTAAATCGAACAAAAATTTCATTCAAACTTCCCATACCATATTTTTCCATAATGAAACGGTAATTTACTATAGAAAATAAAGCTAAAGAATAATTAACCTTATACTTATTAAAATTTTCATCCATTTTATCAAGCTCTTTAAGAACACTCCAAGCCTCTCTCTCCTCTAAGCTTTGCGTGAATTCAATTTGATTATTTAAAGATGTAATTTTTTCTCCAAGTTGTTTAAATTTTAGCTTTAAATCCTCAAAACTAAGTTTTACTTCGCCATTTTCATCTGGTTTTAAGGTATTGATAAAATCCATATTTTTTTCATTCGATTTATTAAGCAAGACAAGCAATTCATAGATTTTTTTTAGATTATCATTAAAAAAATTTAAATTTTTTTGGACATACATATTATCAACCATTATACGATGATTTATAAATTCCATTAATTCGTTTTTGAAATTTTCTTCGCCTATTACAAAAGGCTTTTGTGTTAAATTTTGTATAAAACCTTGAATTTTTAAATCTTCCACCAATGAAGGATTTAAACCCAAACATAATAATTCACTAAAACGCTCATAACTACGCTCTTCAAGTTTGACTAAAAGTTTTTTAATCACACTATCATAATCATCATATTTGCTAACGCCATATTTACGAGCTTGTTCCTCTAAGTCATTTTCATCGTAATTTCTTTCAAGCTCTTTCCATTTTTTAGTAAGCAAGTAAATACTTTCACTATCCATAGTTTTAGAAATTCTAATCGAAGTCACTTTAGCCAAATCTCTTATCTTTTTGTCTTTACTTATTTGCAAAGTTTTAGATATGGTAGATAAAAAATCAAAAAATTCACTAAATTGTTTTCCACTTTGTCTATTTAAAACAGAAATTAAAAAACTAATTAACTCTTCTAAACTTCGTATGGTTTTAGAGTTTAATTCTTGTTGATAAATTGGTAAAAGTAAAGTTTTGTATTTATCAAGTTTAGCCTTATTTGAACTTGTAATACCATATTTTAAAGACAATTCTTCAAAAATTTCCGTATAATTTTCAGGGGTTGGCTTTAGTTTTCTTTCTTTTAATGTAATTAAAGTTTGCTTTGCTATTTCATTAGTATTTGGAACCACGTTTTTGCCCTTTAATAGCAATTACGGAAATAAACTCATCAAATGCCTCACTTGAAGCCGCTCTAATAGCCTCATACCTTGCAGAATCACTAATAATGCTATTTGGAGAAATTTCAAAATTATAACTCCCACTTGTACTAAAAGCCTGACTTGAGTCATCTTTAAAAACAACATTAAAATCCAAATTTAACTTAGCTTTATAACTAATAACATAGCCATTTTTATCATAGGCCAAAGGAATAAATTCTAAATTATTCATTTTAACATTGATTACATCATCAGCTTCATGTTTTAAAGCAAGCTTACGCCCTAGTTTTGAAATCACCATTTCTTTTAAAGTATCAGCAACATAGATACTATTTTTTGGGTCTTGTTGACTTAATTCAACATTAACATAAACTTTCTCATCAAAAATATTATTAGCGATTTTTGATGTAGGAATATATCCACAAGCACCTAAAAATAAACCTATACAAAAAATCAAAATCTTTTTCATTTGATTACTAGATTAACTAGCTTTCCTTCCACATAAATTTCTTTAACTATATTTTTACCTTCGAACCATTTAGCGGTATTTTCTTTTGCGAAAGCTAAAATTTCTTCCTTACTCGCACTACTTGAAATTTCAAATTCAGCCCTTTTCTTACCATTGATACTTACAGCTAAATTTAAAGTATCTTTTACAAAAACCTCTTCTTTAAGTTCTAATTTTTTGAAATTTTTACATTTAAAAAGCTCCTCGCTAAGCTCAAAACAAACATGAGGAATAATAGGCTCTAAGATATTTAAAATAATATAAAAAGCCTCTTGTTCCAAAGCTTCATTTTTACAAAGCGCTAAAGCATTTAAAGCTTCCATACAAGCTGCAATTAAAGTATTAAAAGCAAAACTCTGATGATAAACTTCAAAAGATTTTTTTAAAGCTTCATACACCTTTAATCTTGCATATTTTTCTTCTTTATTTAAATTTTCTTGTTTTAATTCTACAAGCTCACCTTTTTTAACATTTTGCGCCCTATCATAGAGTTTGCAAATAAATCTATAAGCTCCTTCAACCGCATCATCATTCCATTCAAGCTCTTTAGCCGGAGGCGCAGCAAAAAGTATAAAAAGTCTTGCGGTATCAGCACCGTATTTTTCTATAATCTCATCAGGATCTACAACATTGCCTTTTGATTTTGACATTTTAGCACCATCTTTTAACACCATACCCTGAGTTAAAAGTCTATCAAAAGGTTCATTTTGTGTTAAATAACCCAAGTCTCTTAAAGCTTTTTGGAAAAATCTCGCATAAAGTAAATGCAAGATTGCATGTTCAATACCACCTATATATTGATCCACACTCATCCAATACTTTACACTTTTTTCATCTAAAGCTTTTTCCTGCCAAGTTTTCTCATCACTTGCAAAACGTGCAAAATACCAAGAACTTTCAAAAAAAGTATCTAAAGTATCACTTTCTTTTTGAGCCTCTTTACCACATTTTGGACAGATACAATTTTTCCAAGTTGGATGTTTATCAAGTGGATTACCCTCACCTGTAATTTGCACATCTTCAGGCAGAGTAATAGGTAAATTTTCTAGTTTTTGAGGCACTACACCACAACTTTGACATTTAATCATAGGAATAGGCGCACCCCAATATCTTTGACGCGAAACACCCCAATCACGAATTTTAAAATTTACAACCCTTTTTCCTATATTTTTAGCTTCAAACTGAGAAATGATTTTTAATCTTGCTTCATTACAATCAAGATTATCAAATTCTTGACTATGGATTAATTTTCCTGATTTTTGCGTATAAGGTAAATTTTCTTGAGTTTGAATAACTTGTTTGATGGCAAGATTATATTTTGTTGCAAATTCAAAATCTCTTTCATCATGAGCTGGAACAGCCATAACCGCTCCACTACCATAATCAGCCAAGACAAAATTAGCCACCCATAAAGGAATTTTTTCTCCGCTTAAAGGATGAATGGCATAAATTCCTAAAAAATAACCTTCTTTTTCAGAACTTTGTCTTTCTCTTGGGCTTTGATTTTGAATAACTTTGATTTTATTTAATACATCTTGATTTAATAAATTTTGTGAAAGCAAATTTTGAACAATCTTATGTTCTGGAGCTAAAGCGATATACGAAACTCCATAAATTGTATCTGCTCTTGTAGTAAAAACTTCTAAAGAACTTTCTTTGGTTTTTTGCTTGCTTTCTTCGTCTAAATTTAAAGAAAATTCCAAACCTTCGCTTTTACCAATCCAATTTTCTTGCATAGTTAAAACTTGATTAGGCCATTTATCTTTTAATTCTTCTAAATCTTTTAAAAGTTCCTCAGCATAAGCAGTGATTTTTACATAATAACCTGGCATTTTTTTCTGCACCACTTCATGACCACAACGCCAACATTTTCCGTCTTCAACTTGTTCATTAGCCAAAACCGTTTGATCTTGTTCACACCAATTTACATTTGCTTCTTTAGTGTAAATCAAACCTTTTTCAAACATCTTAATAAAAAATTCTTGCTCAAATTTTGTATAAAGTGGATCTGAAGTAGCAAGCATTCTTTTTTTAGAAAAAGAAAAACCTAAAGAAAAAAGTTCTTTTTTCATATAAGCTATATTTTCATAAGTCCATGACTTAGGATGAATTTTATGTTTAATAGCTGCATTTTCAGCAGGCATACCAAAACTATCAAAACCTATAGGATGTAAAACATTAAAACCTATCTTGCGATAATATCTTGCCAAAGCATCACCTATAGTATAATTTCTTACATGCCCCATATGAATGCGTCCACTAGGATAAGGAAACATCGATAAAATATATTTTTTAGGCAAATTTAAGTCATCTTTTGGCTCAAAATATTCATTTTCATCCCAAATTTTTTGCCATTTTTTTTCTATTAAACTTGCTTCATAAGCCATAAATTCTCCTTACACAGTTCCTTTTTCATACATTGCACGATTGCGTTCTTTATCTTGTTTTCTTTTTGCTTTTTCAATTTCTTTATTTCTAAACTCAAGCACACTAAATTTAAACCATAATAATGTCGGACTTGCAACAAAGATAGAGCTTAAAGTTCCCGCTATAATACCTACAATTAAAGCCAAAGAAAATCCTTGTATCATTTCCCCGCCAAAGAAATAAAGTATCACAACGGTTGCTAAAGTCAATCCTGAAGTTAAAACCGTTCTTGATAAAGTTACTGAAACACTTTCATTAATAATAGGTGCAAATTCGGTTTTTTTACTTGTTTTAATACCTTCTCTGATTCTATCAAAAATAATAATTGTATCATTCAAAGAGTACCCAAGCACAGTTAAAACAGCAGCCAAAGTATCTAAATTGACATCAATTTTAAATAAAGAAATTGCCCCTAAAGTAATCACAACATCATGAATTTCACTGATTATAGCCGCAAGAGCAAAACGCCACTCAAAACGCAATGCTATATAAATTAAAATTGCTATCAAAGATACAGCTATAGCCATAAGTCCTTTATTTCTAAGTTCATCACCTACTTTTGGACCTACCACATCAGCACGACGCACTTCAAATTTTCCCGTATCCTTTAAAAGAATGCTTATATGCTCACCTATATCATTGCTTACATTATCATTACTTCCTAAAAAGCGTATAGTTACTTCTTCATTGCTTCCAAACTCAGTTACAGATAAATTTTGAAAAGTTCCTTGATTTTCTAAAATTTCTCGAATTTGCGTTATAGGAGCTGCATTTTCATATTTAAGCTGAACTAAAGTTCCTCCGCTAAAATCAATGCCATATTGCAAACCCCTATCCCAAAGTAAATAAATAGAACTAAAAAACAAAATAAAAGAAAAGGAAATAGCAGCAAAACGCATTCTCATAAAATCATAAATTTTCTTTTCGCTAAAAAACTGCATTATCTTCTCCTATAACCAAACCAAAATCTTGTATTATTATTTTTTTCTATGCGTTGCATAAAATAATCAAACATTCCATGAGTTCCTAAAATAGCTGTAATCATAGAAACAACGATACCAATTCCCAAAGTCACAGCAAAACCTTTAACTGCTCCTGTTCCATAGGCATAAAGTGCTACCGAAGTAACTAAAGAAGTGATATTTGAATCTATAATCGCACTCATAGCATTTTTATAACCTTGTTCTATACTAACTCTTATATTTACTCCATCTCGCAAGAGTTCTCGTATACGCTCATTGATAATCACATTTGCATCTACTGCCATACCCACAGTTAAAACAAGTCCTGCCATCCCTGGTAAAGTTAAAGTTGCTCCAAACATAGCCATAACGGCAACTACTACCAAAACATTAACTAGCATTGCAATATTTGCAAAAATTCCTGCCACACCGTAATACATCATCATAAATACTACAATAAAAACCGATGCACCGATTAAGGCTATCATACTCATTTTAATACTATCAGCACCTAAAGATGGTCCTATGCTTCTTTGTTCAAGTAATTTTACAGGCGCAAGCAAAGCTCCACTTCTTAAAGCTACCGCCACATCGCGTGCTTCTTCTTGAGTAAAAGCTCCACTGATTTGCCCACTACCTCCGCCTATGCGTTCATTAATAGATGGAGCAGAATATACTTTATTATCAAGTACAATAGCAAGACGCTTTCCAACATTTGCTCCTGTATAATCAGCAAATTTTTTAGAACCCTCGGCATTTAAAGTAAAATTAATCACAGGATAATTACTCTTATCGCTAAGTCCTACTCTAGCATCAGTAAGCATAGATCCATCTAAAATAGGTATACTTTTTAAGGTATATTTTAAATTTGGATTTCTAGAATCAGGCACTAAAATCAGTCCATAACTCGCAGCCTCAGCATCACTCATTGTAGAAGCTTGACCCATTTTAGAATCATCAACTTCCATAAGTTGCAAATGTGCTGCTTTTGTGATGCGTTCTTTTGCTCTTAATTCGTCTTCTTTGGTTTTAATCCCAGCAAGTTCAACCAAAATCTTATCATCACCTTGTTTAGCAACTGTTGGCTCTGCTAAACCAAATTGATCAAGCCTATTTCTTATGGTTTCAACTGCTTGTAAAAGTGCAAAATTTTCTATATTTTTTACTTCTTCTGAGGTAAAAGAAATTTTATAGTGCATATTTTCACTTTGTATATTAATTCCTTTTATTTCTTTAAGCAAATTTTCAACTTTTGCAACATCCGCATTATCGAGCAAAGTAAATTCTAAAATATCATCATGGGTATTTAAGCCATCATTTAAAATATTTTCTTTATTAAAAGAATAACTCAATGAAGATGCAATTGATTTTATTTTAGATTTTACAGCTTCTTCATTATCTACACCTAAGAGCATATAAAACCCACCTTGCAAATCAAGACCTAAATTAATCTTCGCACCACGTTCTGACTGCAAAAAAGAAGGGAGTGAAAAAGCCACTCCAAAAATAAATACCGCCATAAAAATAATCAAGCGATAATTGATTTTAGAATTACGCATCAATTTTCTTTGCTATAAATTCTCTTGAAATTTTTGCAGTAACATTATCTTCATTAAGCTTAACTTTGATAAAATCCTCCTCTGGTTTTACGACTTCACAAATAAGTCCGCCATTAGTGATGATTTTATCTCCTTTTTGCAAAGACTCAAGCATTTGTTTATGTGCTTTTGCTTGTTTTTGTTGTGGTCTAATTACCAAGAAATAAAAAATTGCAAATAACACTACAAGAGGTAACAATGAAGTTAAAATTGAATTTTCTGCCATATTTTTCCTTTATTCCAAAAAAATTAAACACTAATTCTATCATTTTTAAAATAATAAAAGTCTTTTTTATTGCAATTTTACTTTCAAATTCTATTTATCTATCATTTTTTGAAAATATTTTTACACAAACCATTAGTCCATTTTTAGCTATTTGGGGGTTAGTTTTACTTCTAAAAAGTAAAACTTCTAAACAATATTTTTGGATAGGTTTTTTTGTAGGGATTCTTTGGTTTTGGTGGATTGGTTTATCTTCAATTTATTTTAATCTAAACTATTTAGTACCAATTACACCAATTATCATTGGTTTTATTTATGGGTTACTTTTTAGATTATGTTATTTATTAAAATTTGATTTTTTAAGGCTTTGTGGAATTTTTTGCATAAGTTTTATCCATCCTTTAGGATTTGATTGGTTTAATTGGGGGATTTTTACAGTTTATGGTTTTTTTGACCCAAGTTATCGTGGCATTATTTGCATATTTTTAATAGCATATTTCATCTATGAGGGTTATATATCAAGATATTATAAAATAGCAATTGTTCTTATTTTATTCTTTAGTGGATTTCAATATAATGAAAAACAAGCTCAAACTCTTAATTTAAACTACAAACTCATCAATACTAATATCTCTCAAGATCAAAAATTTTTACAAGAAAATTTAAAATCAAATTCTGATATCTTAATTCAAGATATACTTCAAGCTATAAATGAAAAAAAAGAACTTGTAATCTTGCCTGAAACCGCTTTTGCTTTTGATTTAAAAAATACCAAATATGAGCTTATGCTTAAAGAATTATCTTATAAAATCACCATTATTACAGGAGCATTTCATGTTGAAAAAGAGCATACTTACAATAGCACTTATATCTTTAAAAAAGGCAATGTCTATATTTTAAATAAGCATTTTTTAGTTCCCTTTGGTGAAGAAATTCCATTTTTTAAAGACTTAACAAAAAAATATTTTCTCAAAAATATTGAAGAATTTTCCAAAGGTCCTATACAAAGCAAATATAAATTAGATAATCAAATTATCACAAATGCAATTTGTTATGAAGCTACCAAAGAACAAAATTATCAAAATTCACAAATTATTATAGCCCTAAGCAACAATGCTTGGTTTAATAATAGTAGCGAATACAAACTCCAGCAACTCTTAATGAAATTTTATGCAAGTAAATATGGGGTTAGTGTTTATCATGCTACAAATGGCAAAGAGAATATAGTTATACTCCCTAAAAAGCTTTTAAGCAAAGATTGGAAAAATTTATTCAAAGAAATATTTAATGATAAAAAATAATATTAAATTTTAATTTTAAAGTAATTTAAGTTATTTTATATTATAATTCTGTCAAACAATATTTTGACTTAGAGGGGTTTTTACCCCAAAGCTAAATTAATTTAGCTTCCTTCCTAACTTTTATATTTATGAGGGATATTGAAAAATATCCCTCTAAGTCAAAAATTAATATAACTTTATTAATTTTTTATAATTATACAAGCCTTGTTTAAGCTTGTATAATATTGTTAGTTTTTTAAAGTAGCTTTTTAAACTGTTCTAGAGCATCAAGTTTTTCCCAAGGATAGTCCTTTTGTCCTACTTGCCCACGAGCTGCTACATCCGCATAAAGAAAAGTTTCTTTACTTGGTTTATCCAGATGAAATTTATCACGGATCCAATTTGGCGTTAAAGAGAAATTTTGCATTACAAAATCACTTAAAACATCGTCATTTACACTGGTATTTGTGCCCATACAATCCACGCTTACCGAAGTAGGTTTTGCAACACCTATAGCATAACTAAGTTGAACTATACATTTTTTAGCAAGCCCTGCTGCAACTATGTTTTTAGCTAACCATCTACCTGCATAAAGTCCACTTCTATCAACTTTAGTATAATCTTTGCTCGATTGCGCACCACCACCTATTGGAGAATAACCTCCAAAACTATCTACTATAAGTTTTCTTCCTGTTAAACCACTATCATGTAAAGAAGAATGATTAACATATTTACCAGTTGGATTGATTAAAATTCTAGTCTTATTAGGATCAAAAAGTTCTTTTGGTAAATTACTATCTAAGATAAGTTTCATCACTAAAGATCTTAAATCTTCTATTTTCATACTTTCAACACAAGGTGCAGAAACTACTATAGTATGAATACTTTGCGGTTTGCAATTTTCAAAATTCGCCTTAGTGCCATAATCTATAGTCACTTGAGTTTTAATATCCACTCCAAGTTCATGTGGATTTGCTTTTGCATAAGCATAAACTCTATCACATAGCATTCTTGCATAACTAATAGCTGCTGGCATATATTCCTCAGCTTCACAACTTGCAAAACCAAACATAATGCCTTGATCACCTGCTCCTGTTTCGCCATCTTCTTGATCGACACCTTGGTTGATATCAGGGCTTTGTTCATTTAAAAACACCATAACATCAACCTCATCAGGATGTAAACACTGCTCTTTGCTAAAATGGCCTGCTCCGTCATAACCAATGTTTTTTAAAACATCTTTAACTAAATTATCGTAATCAGCTTTACTAAGTTTGTGATTTGACTTAACTTCGCCTCCTATCACAACCTTATTTCCTGCGACAAAAACCTCACTCGCCACCCTTGAATTTTTGTCATTTTTCAAGAGTATATCCACTATCGTATCAGCGATTATATCAGCGCACTTGTCTGGATGACCTGCACTTACGACTTCTGAAGTGAATAGATACATAAAAAGTCCTTTCATTTAAAATGAACCACAATTGTATCCAAATAAACTTATCAAAGCTTGATAAATTAAAAATTCTCTAAAATTAAGCAAAAGTTAGTTAAAATCAACTTTTGATATAAAAAATATTTAAAAGGTTTTTATGTTTTCTAAAATCATTCAAAGCTACGCTAAAGGCAACCTCATAGTTCAAATTTGCATAGGTATAGCACTAGGAATACTTATAGGCATTAGCTCTAAAGAAATATCTGAAATTGCAAATTTACTTGGAATACTTTTTACAAGTGCCTTAAAAGCTATCGCTCCTATGCTTGTTTTTATTTTAATTTTAACCTCAATTTGCACTAAAGATTTTTCTCAAAGTGGTGCTAAGATCAAAAATATTATCATTTTATATATAGTAGGCACCTTTTTTGCTTCAGCTTGTGCAGTTCTTGCTAATTTTTTCTTCCCTGTAAAGCTTGTTTTAGATGGAGTTCAAACTGCTACAAACTCATCTCCAACCCACATGAGTGATATTTTCAAAGATCTTTTATTTAAAATTGTTGATAATCCCATAAATGCTCTTTCAAGTGGAAATTATTTAGGAATTTTAACTTGGGCAATAGCTGGAGGTATAGCATTAAAACACTGTTCTAACGAAGCAAAACAAGTTTTTATAGACATTAATGAAGGGGTTTTAAAAATTGTTAAATTTGTAGTAAAACTTGCTCCTTTTGGAATTTTTGGACTTGTGGCTAATTCTGTAGCACAAACAGGAGCACAAGGTTTACTAAGTTATGTAAAACTTTTAATTTTACTTGTAGCTACTATGCTTTTTGTTACTTTTGTTATCAATGCCTTAATAGTCTTTTTTTATACAAGAAAAAATCCTTTTCCTTTGATTTTTATCTGCTTAAAGCACAGTGCATTTTTTGCCTTTTTTACAAGAAGTTCAGCGGCAAATATTCCTGTAAATATGGCACTTTGCGCTAAACTTGGCATAGATAAAGAATTTTATGGCATTTCTATACCTTTAGGAGCTACTATCAACATGGCAGGAGCAGCAGTTACTATAGCTATTTTAAGTCTTACTGCAGCCAATACCGTTGGTATAGAAATCAGTCTTTTACAAGCCTTTTTATTAAGCATTATTGCTACCTTTGCAGCTTGTGGGGCTAGCGGAGTTGCGGGCGGATCTTTACTGCTTATACCTTTGGCTTGTTCTTTATTTAATATAGACTATGATATTGCTATGAAGGTAGTTGCCATAGGTTTTATTATAGGGGTTATTCAAGATAGTGTTGAAACTGCTTTAAATAGTTCTACAGATGTTCTTTTTACAGCAATTTGTTCTAAAAATGAATTAAATTACAATATCAAATAAGGCAAAAACATGCGTCATCTCATCACTACAAAGGATTTTAATAAAGTCGAAATTATGGAGCTTTTTAAAGAAGCAAGTGATTTCTTAGATGAAAAACCTAGAACTTTTCTTAAAGGAAAAAGTATCACGACAATTTTTTTTGAAAACTCTACACGCACCCTTTCATCTTTTGAAAGCGCTGCAAGAAGATTAGGTGCTAGGGTTTTACGCCTTGATGTTTCAAGATCAAGCTCTAGCAAAGGAGAAACTCTTTATGATACTGCTGCTAATTTAGATGCCATGAGTCCTAATGCTATTGTTGTAAGACACGCAAACTCAGGAGTTCCTTTGATATTAGCAAAGCATATGCATTGTCCAGTTGTTAATGGAGGAGATGGAAAACACGCCCATCCTACCCAAGCTTTACTAGATTTATTTACTATTTATAATCATTTTCAAGGCGATGTCGAAGGTAAGAAAATTTGCATCGTAGGTGATATTAAAAATTCCCGCGTTGCAGCGTCTAATATAGAACTTTTAAGCAGATTTAATCTTGATATTACCCTAGTAGCTCCACCACATTTTATGCCTAATACCCATCTTAAAAAACATTATAAGCTTGATGAGAATATCATAGCAAATTCAGATATCATCATGAGTCTTAGAACACAAACAGAAAGACATAATAAAACCGTTTATGCTTCACTTAAAGACTATGCAAATGATTTTTGCATTCAAAAAAGCTTAGTAAAAGATAAAAAGCTTATTTTACTACATCCAGGCCCTGTTAATCGCAATATTGACATAAGCGATGAAATGATGAGTGATGAAAGAACTTTAGTTTTAAAACAAGTTAAAAATGGAGTGGCCATTAGAATGGCTGTTCTTAAAAAACTCATACTAGAAAATGAAGGATAAAAAATGTTAGAATGGGATTTAAGTGCTTTATTTCACGATAAAGAAGCATTGAAAAATTTTACACAAGATCAAATCCAACAAAGTTTAAATTTCAAAAAAAACTATGAAAATAAACTTTATACATTAAATACTAATGAGTTTTTGCAAGCTTTAAAAGATTATGAAAATTTAAATCAAGCTCTTGGCAAAATCATGACTTATGTTTATTTACTTTTTGCTAAAAACACTCAAAATGGTTCTTTTTATGCACAATACGAAGAAGAGTGTAAAAAAATAGAAGAAAATTTACTCTTTTTCGAGCTTGAATTTTGTGAGTTGGCTCCTGAAAAAAGTCAAGAATTTACAACTTTTTGCAAAGATTATGATTTTTATCTTTCTAATTTATTGCAAAACAAACGTTATAATCTTAGCAAAAATGAAGAACGCATTATGCTTTATCTTTCAAATACAGGCGCAAATGCTTTTAGTAGACTTTTTGATGAAAGCATGAGCGCTTTAAAAATCCCTTTTGAAGGTAAAAAACTTAGCGAAGAAGAAATTCTAAGCAAAATGTATGATGAAGATAGAAAAATACGTAAAAAAGCTGCCAAAAAATTCAGTAAAGTTTTGCAAAAAAATAGCAGACTTTTAAGTTTTATTATCAATATGATAAAAACAGAAAGAAAAAACATAAGCTTATTAAGAGGTTATGAAAATGCTGAAATTTCAAGACATATCAGCAATCAAATTTCACAAAAAAGTGTTGATTCCTTGATAGCAAGTGCGCAAAAACATTTTAACTTAGTATCGCAATTTTACAAAAGAAAAAAACAAATTTTAGGCTATGATGAACTTAAAGACTATGACAGATATGCACCCATAGGAAAAGAAGCAAGTTTTGATTTTAAAACAAGTAAAAATATTGTTTTAGAGGCATTTCAAGCTTTTTCTCCGCAATTTCATGATATAGCAAAAAATGCTTTTGATCAAGGTTGGATTGATGTTTATCCGCAAGAAAATAAACAAGGGGGTGCTTTTTCACATTCTGCAACTTCTGATGCACATCCTTTTGTTTTATTAAACTACACCAATAAAAGACGCGATCTTTTTACACTCGCACATGAATTAGGACACACTATCCATCAAAAACTTTCTTATAATGTAAGCTACTTAAATCAAAATACGCCTTTAACCACCGCAGAAACAGCTTCAGTTTTTGCTGAAATGCTCGTATTTGATTTTATTAAAGATAAGCTAAAAAAAGAAGAACTCCTATCTTTATATGCAAATAAAATCGAAGATATTTTTGCAACTTTTTATAGACAAATTAATTTTACTTGTTTTGAAAGACGCTTACATGCTCAAGAAAATGAACTTAACACTGAAGAAATCAATAAAATTTGGATGGAAGAATCTCAAAAAATGTTTCAAGACAGCGTAAAACTTACAAAAAATTATGCTTCTTGGTGGAGTTATATTCCTCATTTTATCCATTCTCCTTTTTACTGCTATGCTTATGCTTATGCACAACTTTTAGTTTTAGCTCTTTATGGACTTTACAAAAGTAAAAAATGTGAAAATTTTAAAGAACTTTATATCAAAATGCTTTCTTTAGGCGGAAGCGTGAGTCCAAAAGAACTAGTAGGAATGTTTGGATTTGATATAGAAGATGAAAATTTTTGGGAAATAGGCATAAAAGAAATTCAAAAACTCATCAATGAATTCATGGAGTTACAATCATGCTAGAAACAATCTTAAAAAATGAAAATTTTATCCATACCATGCAAAAGCATTGTTATGAAGTTATTTCACACCTTATAGAAGAAAATATAGAATTTTCCATAGTTGCAAATACAAATTTCATAGATTTTAACCCTGAGCTTCCCAAAGAGCTTGATATTAAACAAAATCCTTATGCTCTTTTTGCTCTTGGAGGATACACCTTTGAATCCATACAACTAAATAAAGATTTCATTCAATTTCACGCAGGTTTTGGAAATGATGATTTTGATAGTTTTGTAAAGGTTGATTTAGGAGCTATCACGCAAATTCAAGTAGAAAATAGCATTTTATTTGTTAATTTTAGTCTTTATAAACGTGAAGATAGCAAAAATTTACAAAAATCTAAAAATATATTTTTAAATAATCCAAAAAATAAAGATATTTTCAAAAAATGAATCTATTTGAAGATTTAAATGATAGTCAAAAACAAGCGGTAAGCCACATTGATGGAGCCATGCTTATCCTAGCAGGTGCAGGTAGTGGAAAAACCAAAACTATCACCACTCGTCTTGCTTATCTTATCGGTGAAGTAGGCATCCCCTCACATAACACTCTTACTCTTACTTTTACAAATAAAGCAGCTAGTGTTATGCGTCATAGAGCATTAAATTTTCTACAAGGCAATCACAATCCTTTGCTTTGCACCTTTCATAAATTTGGACTTTTATTTTTAAAACTCCATTTTGAAAGATTGGAGCGTAAAAATAGTTTTATTGTTATCGATACAGATGATACAAAAAAAATAATTAAAGACTTAATCCATGATAAAAACAAAGATAATGTCTATGATATTATCAAATACATATCTTATTGCAAAAATGAAGGCAAAAGAGTAAGCAATGTCTTTGAAGATTTAAATTTACTAAAAGAACATAATTTTGAAAAATATCAAAATGAATACAAATTTGCCAACTATTACCGTGCTTATGAAGAATACTTATTAAAACAAAATTTTGTAGATTTTGATGATCTTTTATTGCTAAGCAATCTCATTTTAGAAAATGATATAAATTTTGCCAAAGAACAAAGCTTACTTTATAATTACATTACAGTTGATGAGTATCAAGATACTAATACCTTGCAATATAAAATTCTAAAAAATCTATGTTGTATGCATGAAAATATCACAGTTGTTGGTGATGATGATCAAAGTATTTATAGTTGGCGTGGAGCAAAAATTGAAAATATTTTAAATTTTCAAAATGATTTTAAAAATGTTAAACTTGTAAAACTTGAACAAAACTATCGTTCAGTAGGGACTATTTTACAAGCAGCAAATAATCTCATATCTCACAATGAGCAACGACTTGGAAAAACTTTAATCTGCACTAAAGATACTGGGGAAAATATTAAAATATTAAAAAACGAAAACGAAAAAGATGAAGGTTTATATATCGCTCAAGAAGTAAAAAAATTGCTAAATTCTGGAGTAGAAGCTAAAGAGATCGCCATTTTATTTCGAGTTAATGCACTATCAAGAGCAATAGAAGAAGCATTTATGAAGGAAAAAATTTCTTATAAACTACTTAGCGGTATGCGTTTTTATGAGAGATTAGAAATAAAAGATTTAATCTCGTATCTTAGACTTATCTTAAATCCAAACGATGATTTGTCGTTTAAACGTATTATTAATCGCCCTAAAAGATCCATAGGAGAAAAAGCCCTAAAAAATTTAGAAGAATATGCAAAAAAACGTCAAATTTCACTTTTTGATGCCCTATGCGAAAGCGATGGTGGTGTAAGAATTTTAACAACAAAAAAAGCACAAAATGAAGCAAATATTTTTATACAAAATATTCACACTCTAAAAAGCTACGATAATGCAAAAAAGGTTTTTGACAATATAGAAGAATTATTTAAAATTAAAGATTATTTTTCAGAGCAAGATGATGGAGATGAAAGAATCAGAAATCTTGATGAGTTTTATGCTAATCTAAGAGAAAAACTCAAAGAAGATCCCGAAGCTTCTTTAGAAGATCTACTTAGTGAAATTTCTTTATTAAGCGATCAAGATAATTTAGATGAAGAATGTGTTTGCTTGATGAGCATTCATGCTAGCAAAGGTTTGGAATTTGATTATGTTTTTATAATAGGCTTTGACGAAGGATTTTTTCCTTTAAATAGCGAAGAAAATCTCGAAGAAGAACGCCGTCTTGCTTATGTTGGCATCACTCGCGCCAAGAAATTTCTCACAATAAGTGTTGCAAATTCTCGTTTTTATCATGGTTCAAGAGCAAATATCAATCCTAGTCGCTTCTTAGAAGAAAGTAAATTAATCAATGAAAAATCAAAAAATCAAAATATACAAAAAACTAGTTTTTGCAAAGGAGATCTAGTTAAACATAAAATTTTTGGCATTGGCAGGGTTGTTGAAGTTAATAAAAGCGGAAAAGAGGAAAAGCTTAATATTAATTTTGGTGGTATAATGCGTGTAATCATGGCAAGCTTTGTGGAAAAAGCAGTATGAACAAGATCTTTGCAGCCTTTAAACCAAAGGGTTTGAGTTCTAATGCCTTTTTAAGTACTTTAAAGAAAAAATATAAAAATAAAAAAGCAGGATATTCTGGCACTCTTGATCCTTTCGCCAAAGGGGTTTTAATCGTTGCATTTGGACAATACACAAAACTTTTCCGTTTTTTAAAAAAAACTCCAAAAACCTATAAAGCTACTTTATGGCTTGGAGTTTACTCCTTAAGTCTTGATGATCAAAATATAAAAGAAATTCAAAATATAAAAGAATTTGATCTTGCAAATTTAAAACAAATTATTGATCAAATGCAAGGAATTATCTCCTATACACCACCTCAATTTAGCGCCAAAAGAATCAATGGAACTCGCGCCTATGAACTTGCAAAAAAAGGTATAGAAGCAAATTTAAAACCTTGTCAAATGGAAGTATTTGATTGCAAGATCTTAAGCTATAATCATCCTTTTTTAAATATTGAAATCACAGTCAGTGAAGGTGCTTATATAAGATCTTATTGTGAACTTTTTGCTAGAAAACTAGGTATTAATGCGACTTTAAGCTCTTTAGAGCGTATTAAAGAAGGCAAATTTGTTTATAATAATGAGAAAAGCTTAAATGTGTTAAAATACATTAACCTAAAGCCAAATTTTATCAAGGATTTAAATAAACTCGAAAATGGTGCTAAAATTTTTGTCGAAGAATTAGAATTTCATGATGAAGGAGATTATTATATTGAAACAGAAAAATATTTTAGCATAATTAATATTAAAGAAAATACAGTAAAATATCTTCTAAATAAGGTTGAAAAATGTTAATATTATCAAGAAAAGAAAATGAAAGTATAATTATCGGAGAAGGTATAGAAATCAAAGTCGTTCAAACAGGGAAAGGATATGCCAAAATAGGTATAGAAGCTCCAAAATCCCTTATGATACTTAGAAAAGAACTTGTTCAACAAGTAAAGGATGAAAATTTGCATTCTGTTGTTCAGAATGATATTAAACTTGATGACTTAAGCAAAAAACTAATCAAATGAAAGCTTACGCTAAAGCAAATATTTTTTTAAAACTTACCGGTTTTGACTCAAGAAAATATCATCTTTTAGAATCACGATTTATACTTTTAAAAGATGTTTTTGATGAGCTTGAGCTTGTTGACAAAGAATCAGATTCTAAAAAAGAATTTGAAATCATTAGTAATTTTAAATGCGAAAATAATATTATTCAAAAGGCTTATTTGCTACTTTCTAGAAGATATAATAACGAATTAAAAGAATTATTTAGCAAAAAAAGTCTAAAACTCACAAAAAATATCCCAGTATGTGCTGGGCTTGGAGGTGGAAGTAGCGATTGTGCGAGTTTTTTACTGCTAATAAATGAAACCTTAAATTTAAAATTAAACCTACAAGAACTTATAAATTTAAGCATACAACTAGGAAGTGATATTGCCTTTTTTTTAAGTGGCTTTCACTCTGCTAATGTAAGTAGCTGTGGCGAAATTATAGAAGAATTTGAAGATGACATACCTAATTTAAAATGGACTTTTCCACAAATATCTTGCCAAACTAAAGCTGTTTATGATGAATTTGATAGAGGAATATTTGACTTTCAAAAAAACAATAATCAAGCGCAAATATACAAAAAACTCAGCACAAAAGAGTTGTTACAAAATTTTAAAAACAAAGAATTAAATGATTTATTTACTCCTTGTGCAACTTTATATCCTAAAATGAAGTCTTACTTACAAGAAGATTTTTTTCTAAGCGGTAGCGGTAGTAGTGTTTTTAAGGTTGATCGATGAAAATTATTGCGAGAAATAAAAAAGCTTTATTTGATTATAGCATCATAGAACGCTTTGAAGCCGGAATTGTCCTTAAAGGAAGTGAAGTTGTAGCCTTAAGGGCAGGAAGAGCAAATCTTAAAGACTCTTTTGTTCGCATTATAAAAAATGAGATTTTTTTACTTAATTCTCATATTTCATTACTTCATACTACACATTCTTTCTATAAACACGAAGAAAGAGGCGCTAGAAAGCTTTTAATGCATAGAAAGCAAATTGATAAATTATTAGGTAAAGTAAGTATAGAAGGATATACTATCGTTGCATTAGATCTTTATTTTAACACAAAAAATAAAGTAAAAGCTACCCTTGCTTTAGCTAAAGGGAAAAATTTGCACGACAAGCGTGAAACTTTAAAGAAAAAGCAAGCCGATTTAGAAGCTAGAGCTGCTATGAAAAATTACAAATAAAGGAAAATAAATGAAAAAAATTTTAGCCCTATTTTTAATAAGTTTAGCATTTTTTCTTAATGCTTGCTCCAAGGAAGAAGAAATTCAAAATGATTTTATGTTTGAAGAGTATCACAAAGGAGATAAAATAGTCTTAAATAGTGTAAATGGTGGAAGCAAAACTTTAATAAGAACAGATAAAGGTTTTGTGGTGGAAGGAGAGGAAGGAAAAGTTCTAATGTTTGATTTTTTTGGCACTTTTTGCACCCCATGTAAAGAAGAAGCTTTAGATCTTAGCAAACTTTGGAAAAATAATTCTAGCAAATTTATCATTATAGGACTTACACATTTTGAAGATGTTAGCGATGAAACAGTTAAAAAATTCGCGGATGATTATGGTGCTTACTATTTTCTAAGCAATGGCAGATCTAATGATCGTATTATTGCTCAAATTTTAAAAGATATAGACTATCAAAATATGGAGCAACTTCCTTTTAAAGTTGTTTTAAAAAATGGAATTTATCAAAAAATAAGCGATTACTGGAATAATAATGCTCCAACAAATTTTTATCTTGGTAAAATTCCAACAGAACTCATGCAAGAAGATTTAAATAAAATCTACAAAGGAAAATAATGCCAAAAATCCAAACTCTAGAGCAGACAAAACTTAGTGAACCAAAAATGTATAAAGTTATACTCTTAAATGATGATGTAACAACCATGGATTTTGTCATAGAAATTTTGATGAATATTTTTCATCAAAACCTTGAAAAAGCAAGTCAAACAATGTTAGAAATTCATCACAATGGTTCTGGAATTTGTGGCATTTACACTCAAGAAATAGCTCTTTCAAAACAAAAAAAAGTTATAGATGCGGCTAAACTTGCTAATTTTCCACTACAAGTAAAGGTAGAAGAAGAATGAAATACCAAGAAAATTTACAAAAATATCTTGATAATGCCAAAAATCTAAGCTTAATAAACCACCATGAATTTGTTACCTGTGAGCATGTACTGTTTGCATTACTAAAACTAAGCACTGATTTTAAGGATATATTTGAAGAATTTTCAGATGGAGATCTTGAACTTCTAGAAACTGAATTAAAAAATTACATTTCTCAAAACAATCAAGTTATTAAACAAGAAATAGAACCTACAATATCTGTTGTTTTAGATGAAATCTTACTTTCATCTAAAAATAAAAATAATGAAATTAAAATTATAGATTTTTTAGAAAAGCTCATACAGGATTCAAGAAGTTATTCTAGCTATCTCTTAAAAAAACACAACATAAATCTTAACAAAATTCAAGAACTTCAAAATCATGAAAATATACAAAATTTAAACAACCACACAAGTGATTTAACACTTTTAGCTCAAAATGGCAAAATTGATCCTTTAATAGGAAGAAAATTTGAACTTGAAAGAATGATGCAAATTCTTTCACGTCGCAAGAAAAATAATCCTATTTTAGTAGGAGAAGCAGGAGTTGGAAAAACAGCCATTGTAGAGGGATTAGCATTGGCTATTGCTGAAAAAAAGGTGCCTAAAAACTTACAAAATGCAAAAATTTTTAGTCTTGATATGGCTAGTATACTTGCGGGAACAAAATACCGTGGAGATTTTGAGAAAAGAATTAAAGAAATTTTAAGTGAACTTGAGAAAATACCCAATGCTATTTTATTTATTGATGAAATTCACACTATAGTAGGAGCTGGAAGCACAGGAGAATCTCATACTGATTTTTCCAATCTTTTAAAACCAGCTCTAAGCAATGGAACTTTAAAATGCATAGGTGCAACAACTTTTATGGAATATAAAAATACTTTTGATAAAAATAAACCCCTAAGTCGCCGTTTTGCTAAAATAAATGTAGATGAACCAAGCCAAAAAGAAAGCTTGCAAATTCTTAAAGGATTAAAAAACAAATATGAAGAATTTCATCATATCAAATTAAACGATGAAATTCTTCAATATGCTGTAATTTGGGGTAAAAAATTTTTTAATGATAAATTTTTACCTGATAGCGCTATAGATCTGATCGATGAACTTGGCGCTTCTTTTGCTTTAAATCCAAGAGCTAAAAAAAATGCCAATTTAAAAGATTTAGAAAATGTTTTAGCAAAAATGACCCACCATCACAAAATGTTTGAATTCGATCAAAATAAAGCTTTAATGAACTTAAAAACAAATTTAAAAGCAAAAATTTTTGGCCAAGATGAAGTTATAGATAGCCTTGTTTCATCACTTAAGCAAAGTTTCGCAGGATTTAAAAATTCCAATACACCACGCGGAGTGTTTTTGTTTACTGGATCAAGTGGAGTTGGAAAAACAGAACTTTGCAAAGCTTTAGCTGAATTTTTAGGTTTAAATTTAGAACGCTTTGATATGAGTGAATATGCAGAAAAACATGCTATAAGTAAACTAATAGGATCTCCAGCTGGATATATAGGTTTTGAAGAGGGTGGACTTTTAAGCAATGCTATTCGCAAAAATCCTTTCAGTCTTGTTCTTTTTGACGAAATAGAAAAGGCTCATCCTGATTTAAGCAATACCTTTTTACAGATTTTTGACAATGCTGAACTCACCGACAATAGTGGTCTTAAAGTAGATTTTAAAAATACAATCATTATTATGACATCTAATCTAGGACTTAAAGAAAGCAATGAGCTTGGTTTTTTAAGTAAAAATGAAGAAAAAAGTAATCGTGCTATCAAAGACTTTTTTGCTCCAGAATTTATTAATCGCATTGATAAAATTTTACATTTTAATGATTTAAACGATGCTATACTTGTTAAAATTATCGAAAAAGAACTTGACGAAATTTCTAAAAATTTAAATAATATAAAATTATCAGTGGATGATAAAGCTAAAATTTATTTAGCTAAAAAAGCCTATAATAAAGAATTTGGAGTAAGGCTTTTAAAACGCATAATTTCTGAGGAAATAGGAGAAAAAATCAGTGATGAAATTTTATTTGGAAAGCTTAAAAAAGGTGGTATAGCTAAAATCAAACTTGGTAAAAATGGAAAGCTCGAATTTATATTCTAAATTACTCAATGCGCCTAAAAATGCTCCTGTATTTTTAAGTCAAAATTTAGAAGCTGATTTTATTGTAAAAGCTTATACTTTTGGTCTATTCCCATGGACAAGTAAACCTGTAACTTGGTGGTGTCCAGATCCTAGATGCATTTTAATTCCAAATCAAATTCACATCCAAAAAAATATGAAAAAATTTATTAATCTCTATCAAATTAAACTTGATTATGATTTTTTAAAATTAATTACATTATGTCGCGATACACGCTCTCAAAGCTGGATAGATGATGAATTTATTACCACTTATTATAAGTTATTTACCCAAGGCTATGCGCATAGCCTTGAACTTTATGAAAATAATGAACTTATAGGTGGAATTTATGGTTTAATTTTAGGCAAGGTTTTCTTTGGTGAAAGCATGGTAAGCATTAAAAAAAATGCATCTAAAGTTGCCATGATTAAACTTTGTGATTTATTAAAACCTTATGATTTTATCATAGATTGTCAAGTTTATAACCAACATTTAGAATTTATGGGTGCTCATAATATTTCTAGGAAAGAATTTTTAAATATTTTAAAAGAAAAATGCAATCAAGAAAGTGGTTTTAAAAATTTTAAAGATTTAATTACTTAAAAATAAGCGTGAAAATCACGCTTATGACATCGCTTTAGCAACTTCAGCAGAGCTTTCACGAATTTTCTCCATACACTCTCTTGCTTCTTTTGCAAGTTCAACACTCTGATTAACATCCTCTAAACCGCTTTTAATACTCTCAACCACTTGTGATGTAACATTACGAATAGAATTAATCGTAGTGGTAATTTCATTAACCGAATGCCCTGTTCTTTCAGCTAAACTTCTTACTTCATCAGCAACAACAGCAAAACCTCTTCCATGTTCACCAGCACGTGCTGCCTCAATAGCAGCATTTAAAGCAAGCAGATTAGTCTGATCAGCAATATCACTAATAGTTTGAATAATAGATTTAATTTCATCTGATTGTTGATTTAAAGAGGAAACAAGATTTGAACTTTGAGACATCATATCAGCAATATTCTGAACATTTGAAACAGTGTTTTCAATTACACGATCTCCATCTTGAGTAAGATTGTCATTTTTTTCTGCAAGTTCGCTTATGAGACGAAGTTTTTCTTGATCTTTTTTAACTTGTTCGCTTATATCTGTAGCAAATTTAATAACCTTGTAAATTTTTCCATCATCATTTTTAACTGGATTATAACTTGCTTCAAGGTATACTTTTTTATTATTTCTTCCGTATCTTATATATTTACCTGATTGAAATTTGCCCTCTCTTAAATCTTCCCAAAATTGAACATAATCCTTAGAGTGTCTATAATTAGAATCACAGAACATACTATGATGCTTTCCTTTAATCTCATCAATATTAAAATCCATAGTTCTTAAAAAATTTTCATTAGCCGTAATAATAGTCCCATCAGGTTTAAATTCAATAATAGCCATAGAACGATTAGCAGCAGCAATAGTATTTCTAAGATCAAGCATTTCATAATGTCTTTGAGTTATATCATTGGCAAATTTAATAATTTTATAAACATAACCATTATTATCACTAATTGGAAGATAATTTGCTTCTAAATAAACATCTATCCCTCCCTTAGCTATACGTCTAAAAAGACCACTTCTAGCTTTTCCATCTCTTAAATCTTTCCAAAAATCACTATATGCTGAAGAATTAACAACTTCAGGCAAACAAAACATACTATGATGCTTACCCTTGATCTCTGAAAGGGAGTATTTCATAGTTGTTAAAAAATTTTGATTTGCCTCTAAAATAACGCCATCGGTAGTAAATTCAATTACCGCCATGGTATTCCCAATAGATCTTAAAATATCTCCTAAACCATTACATTTTTTTTCAAGTTGTTCAATTATTTTAGTATTATTTTTCTTAGCACCAAACATAAAACTCACCTTTTTAATAATAAATTATTTTAAAATTATATCATATTTATATAGTATTATTTACTTAAAATTATATTAATTTATAAGTTAAATATATCCTTTAAACCTACAATAATCATCTTAAACCCCATAGCAACAATAAATACTTGTGCTATACGAGAAAAAACATGTAAAATCAATTTTCCAACTATTTTTTCTATAGTAGCTGCAAAATGAAAAAGTATAAACATAAAAATAAAAGCTATCATTACTCCGCCAAGAGCAACATCAAGCCCACCATCTTCGGCTATAACAATAACACTAGCTAAAGTTCCAGGCCCAACAAGCATAGGAAATGCCATAGGTATTAAACTCTGTCTTAAAATTTCCTTATCATCCATATCTTGATAAGAACTAAAATCCTTAGTTGCAATTTTTGTTGAAAAAAGTAAATTTTTAATAGCCATTATAATAAGAACCAAACCACCAGAAACCCTTAAATCATCCAATGAAACTCTAAAAATATAGTTCATAAATAAAGGTCCTGATAATAAAAACACCAAAACTATAGTAAAAGCTGTATAGAGAATAGTTCTAAAAAGTTTTTTTCGAAGCATTAAAGGCAATCCATCACTCATAGCCAAAAATTGAGTTAAATTACCAAAAGGATTTAATATAGCAAGTAAAGTAATTGCAGCAAAAAACATCAAATAAAGCTCAGAACCCATACTAGAAAACACTATCAATCCTTAGTTTTTACAAATTCCAAAGAAATAGAATTTACACAATGTCTTACATTTTTAGCAGAAAATCCTTCTCCTTCAAAAACATGACCTAAATGTCCATTGCAATTTGCACATACAATCTCGGTTCTAATCCCATCTTTATCAGGAATTCTTTTAACAGCCCCTTTTATTTCATCATCAAAGCTAGGCCATCCACAACCTGATTTAAATTTATCTTCGGATTTATAAAGCGAAGCTCCACATTGCTTGCATTGATAGATTCCTTTTTCATAAAAATCATTATATTTCCCACTAAAAGGAGCTTCTGTTCCTTTATTTAAAATTACTTTTTTTTCTTCTTCATTTAATTCTTTCATGATCTACCCTTGTAAAATAATTTTTATATTATATAATTAAAATTTCAATTTTAAATGATAAATTTTTACAATTTTCAAGAAAGTTTTAAATGCAAAAAGAATTTTTTCAAGAACTTCAAGATATTTTATATGAAAAAAATATAACTATAAAATTTCACTCTTTTCAAAATTTTTATGAAGACTTTAAAAGCCACAAATTTATTTTTAATCACGAGCATCAAAGCATTTTCAAAAAAAATACATCGAAACAAATTACCTTGCTTCATCCTACGCGTATAAGAAGGCCTAAATTTGTCAATTCAACTCATGCGCTTGCTAAAATAATTCATTCAGTCGCTCATATAGAATTTAATGCAATTAACCTGGCTTTAGATGCGAGTTATCGCTTTAAAAATCTACCTTTGCAATTTTATTACGATTGGCTGGAGGTAGCAGATGAGGAAATTAAACATTTCAAACTTTTAAATTCAGCACTTAAAGAACTTGGTTACAAATATGGAAATTTTCCAGTGCATGATAATTTAGAATCTGCTCTAGAAGCTACAAAAGACTCTTTAAGCTTTAGAATGGGAGTAGTTCATAGAGGTTTAGAAGCTAAAGGGCTTGATGCCAACCCCTTTGTTGTTCAAAAACTTCAAAGTTCCAATCATTCCATTAAAAATCTTCTAATGGAATATCTTGAAATTATACTTAATGATGAAATAAAACACGTTAAAAAAGGAGATACTTGGTGGAAATTTGCAAATCAAAACAGGTATGATTTTATTGAGCTTTGCAAAACGTTTAAACAATTCTCTCTTGCGGGAAAACAACTTAACATTCAAGCAAGAATCAAAGCTGGCTTCACTCAAGAAGAATGCGAAGTCATTGAAAAATTTTACTCTTGATTTCTTATCTTAAATTTTGAAACGATAATGGTATATAAAACCCGAATAATTCCATAAAGCACATACAAGCTTGCTAAAATTACTAAACTTTCAAGAGGGTAAAGATATAAAAATGAAAATATTATAATTAAAATAATCAAAACTTTTAAAACACTAGAACGATTAAAATCAAGCTTTTTAAAACTAGGATAACGTATATTACTTACCATTAAAAGCCCTAAAATTGCTTGAAGCACCAAAAAAACTACGCCATAAGGCTTTAAAAAATCATAACTGATAAACGCATAAGTCCATATAGCACTCACAACTGCTGCAGTAGGTATAGGAAGACCTATAAAAACGGAGGGTTCATAAGTGCCTGTGGTAACATTAAATCTCGCCAAACGAATAGCTCCAAAAACCACAAAAAAAGCTGTAATCAAAGATCCAAGTTTTCCAAAATCATAACCTATAGCCATATAAAAAAGAACCGCTGGAGCAACTCCAAAAGCTACTAGATCAGCCAAAGAATCAAATTCTACCCCAAATTTTGAAGTAGAATTTGTAAGTCTTGCAACACGGCCATCAAGCCCATCGCAAATCAAAGATAAAATAATATAAATCAAAGCTGTATAATAATTTCCATGTATTGAAGCTATAATAGAAATAACCCCTAAAAAAGCTGAAGCAGCTGTAAAAAGATTGGGTAAAATATAAATTAGTTGCGGTCTGTTATTCATTATTTTTCCTTACGCAAAATAGCCTAGCAATGAACCTGCTTTAATTTCATCATTTAAGCCTATATGAATTCTAGTATCTTTTGGTAAAAGTAAACTTATAGAGCCATTAATTAAAAAACCCATTCTATCTCCTGCTTTTAAATCATGAGAAATATTATCGAGCTTTAATTTTCTATCAAAAGAACCTGCATAGATTCGCAAGGCTATCATTTTACTCTCTTTAACTTTTGCCAAAATAAAAGCTCTTTCATTCATCATTTTTACAGATTTTAATTCACTGCACAAAAAAAGTCCATGTCGTAAACGAATATCTATTATAGACATTGCAAAAGGTGTATTAAAATTTCCAGCATCATAAAGAGCATTTTTAATAGTAATTTCAACACATTCACCCAAATCTTTATGATGAATATTTTCTATTTTAGCAACCCTACCATCTATAGGTGCAAAAATAGCTTTTTCATCACTACAAACAAGTTCTCTTTTGGGTGTTCTAAAAAGAAAAATACAAATTACAATTAATGTTAATAGTAAGATGGAAAAAGAATAAAAAATCCACACAAAAATAAAAATCAAGCTTAAAACAATAAGACTTAAATATCCATCTTTTGCAATAAAATCTTTCATTCTTCTACTTTAACTTCAGTTTTAACTTCTTCGAGTTCTTGTAAACGAGTTGGTAGACTATTTTGATCCTCAAACTCTTTAATAATCTCGCGCACTTTATTACCTTCAATAGTTTCTTCTTCATAAAGGGCTGCAACCATAGTCTCAATCGCTCCCTTATAAGTATTTAAAGTATCTTTAACATCTTTATAGCGTTCATCCAAGGTTTTCTTTACATAATCATCTAAAGATTCTGCCATCTTTTCAGAATAATCTTTGATAGTTTGTCCACCACTTAAGAAAGTATTTCTTTGTTTTTCAAGTACCATAAGTCCTGCAATTTCACTCATACCATACATAGAAATCATAGCTTTTATGATATCGGTTGCTCTTTCTAAATCATTACTTGCACCCGTTGAAATTTCACCTATAAACACTTCTTCAGCTGCACGACCACCCAAAAGTACATCTACTTCAGCGATAAGTTCATGTTTTTGCATTAAAAATTTATTTTCCTCAGGAGTATTTAAAGTATAACCTAAAGCCGCAAGACCACGCGGAATCACAGAAACCTTACTTACACGTTTTGCGCCTTTGGTAGTTTCAGCAATCAAAGCATGACCGCATTCATGATAAGTAACAATTTTCTTTTCTTTTTCATTAATACGACGTGATTTCTTCTCAAGCCCTGCTATAGCTCTTTCAACAGCTTCAACTAAATCATTTTGTTCTACATATTTTTTAGAATCCCTACCCGCTAAAAGCGCTGCTTCATTAATAATATTTGCAAGATCAGCTCCTGCAAGCCCTGCGGTTAAGCGTGCTATATCTTCTACTTTAACTTTTGGGGAGATTTTGACATCTTTCATGTGCACTTTTAAAATATCACACCTACCTTTAAAATCAGGTTTATCAACTAAAACTTGTCTATCAAACCTTCCTGGTCTTAAAAGCGCTGCATCTAAAACTTCTGGGCGATTTGTTGCTGCTAAAACAATGACTGGGGAACTTTCTGTCCCAAAGCCATCCATTTCAGCCAAAAGCTGATTTAAAGTTTGCTCTCTTTCATCGTTTCCACCCATCATGCCACTTGCTGCACGACTTTTACCAATAGCATCTATTTCATCTATAAAAACAATAGCAGGAGCTTCTTTTTTTGCATTTTCAAATAAATCTCTCACACGAGAAGCACCTACACCCACAAACATTTCTATAAAAGACGAACCTGAAACACTAAAAAACGGCACATCAGCTTCACCTGCAACTGCTTTTGCAAGCAAAGTTTTTCCTGTACCTGGAGGCCCAACAAGTAAAAGCCCTTTTGGAATTTTAGCTCCCAATTTAATATATCTTTCAGGATACTTTAAAAAATCTACAATTTCTTTTACTTCTTCTTTAGCTTCTTCAACACCAGCTACATCGCTAAATTTTACTTTAGGTTTTTCTGAATTTACAAGCTTCTTAGAACTTCCTATACCCAATATAGAACTTCCCATATTTTTTTGCATACGACTTGCCAAAAACATCCAAATACCAAAGAAAATAAATACTGGCAAAACCCATGAAAAAAGTATATCCGTAAACCAATTTGTTTCAGAATACGCACCATAAGCGATATTTTTACTATCTAGTAAACTCACAAGCTCAGGATCATTAACTTTTTTTGCTGTATAAACAGTATTGTGAGAGCTTGAAATCGCTTTGATTGTTGTTTGTCCTATACTAACTTGATTGATTTGTCCACTTTCAATAAGCTTTTTTAACTCAGAATAAGGGACATTTTTATTTACTTCATTGCCATTCAATGCCCCGCCAAAAGAACCATTGCCATCAAAAAATCCCTTAAAAATAATTATCATTACAATTGCAAAAATCGCAAAAATAAAAATGGGATTTTTGTTAAAAAAATTATTACCCTGCGGATTACCCTTATTATTTTGGGTATTATTATTCATTACTTATCCTTTTTTTATTATTTTTATATACAAAACTACACCACTCATTGATTTGCATTTCATCAATGAGTTCCAAATCTTGAAATTTTTCTTTAATTCTTGTTGAATATTTATCTAAAATTCCTGACAAAATAAGTATAGCATTATCTTCTAAATGGTTTTTAATATCTTTTTCTAAAATTAAAATCACATCTGCAATGATATTTGCAACAATTAGATTATATAAACCATTTGCTTTATCTATAGATCCACACCAAGCCTTGTGAAAATCGACACCATTTAATCTTGCATTTTCTAAAGAACTATCAATAGTCAATTCATCAGTATCACAAATTTCAACATTACAACCAAACTTTGCCATAATAATACCCAAAATTCCACTACCACAACCAAGATCTAAAGCTCTTAATTTACTTTTAGAAAATTTTTGTAAAAATTTTACACAAGAATATGTGCTTTCGTGATGTCCTGAGCCAAAGGCTAAGGCTGGATTAATCTTTATATTTATACAATTCTTCTTTTCTTCTTGCCAAGTTGTATGGATATAAACATTATCCACTAAGATAGGTTTTATGCCTTTTTTATATTCTTGTATCCAGTCCTTGTTTTCTTTCTCTACAAGACTTAAATTAGAAATAATTTTATGGTTTAAATTGAAAGTAGTTGTAAGTTTTTGAGCAAATATTTCAAGTGCCCATGAAAACTCTTCTAAACTCTCATGGGATCTAATGTAAACACCATTATCTTTCTCTTCTACGGCTTCTATACCTAAATCAAAAGCAAAATCAAGAAATAAATTTTTATACCGCTCTTCTACGATAAAGAACAATTCATAATATTTTTTTTGCATTTAGAATTTTAAAAATCAGCCTTTACTCAGCTGCACCTTCTCCACTTCCTGTTCCTAAAACATCTTCAAGTTTTTCCTTTAAAACTTGTGGAGTAAAAGGTTTTACAATATAGTTATTTACGCCAGCTTTTAAGGCAGTAATCACTTCAGCTTTTCCGCCCTCAGTTGTAACCATGATGATAGGCATATCTTCATATTTTTTCTCTGCTCTTACTTTTTTTACCAACTCCAAGCCATTCATTTCTGGCATATTCCAATCTGTAATTAAAACTTTTACATCTTCATTTTTAGTTAATAAATCCCAAGCTTCAACGCCATGCTCAGCTTCTAAAACATCATCGTGTCCAAGTCTTGTTAGGGTATTTTTAATAATCCTTCTCATAGTAGAACTGTCATCAACAACTAACAATTTCACAATTTCGTCCTTTCAAAGTTTTTATAGTTTTATTTTACCCTTTTTAGCCTTATTAATCAAGCTAAAAAATTTTAAAAAACAGCATTATATCATCTTTTACTTAAATTTTTACTCAAATATTATTATTTTTATACTTAACCGTAAATAAATATACACTTAAACCTAAAAGAAGCAAGCTCACTCCACCGATAAGATAAATCGCATAAATCATCTGAGAAAGATCACCAATAGCAAGTTTAAATACCAACATCAAAGCTTCTATAGCTAAAGCAATGATAATAGAACCCAAAAATCTCACCATAGTTTTTTGAATTCCACCTTCTTCTTTTTTTGTCCTTCCTAATACTTCTTGTTCGATCAAAGTTTTTGCCAAATCAAAAATAGCTAAAGCCAAAGTTATAGCGATGGTACTTTCAAACATATGTTCTATACCTATAGCTTGATTATCAAAAAGACTAAAAAAACCTTTTTGAAATAAAAAACAAGTAATCACAAATAAAACCAGTGCGAAGCAAAAATATACCGAACGACTAAATTGAGTAAAAACAAACTCAAATTTTCCTGCTTGAATAATCTTTAAAATATCTTCAAGCTTGATATCAATACAAACAACAAAAAGCAAGTTATTTTTATCATCGTAAATTGGCATAGAAGCTGTCACGCAAAGCTCATTATTTAAAACCGAAGGATAAGGATCGCTTAAAACACATCGTCTTAATTTTACAGCTCTATAAAAATAAGAACGAGTACTTCTATCCTCACCCTGTCCTATTTCATGAGCCTTATTTAAGGAAATCGCATTTTCTATTTGCATGCCTGAAATATCTAAAATATACAAAGCATCAAAAACAACAACTTCATGAGCTATTTTATCCAAAGCTGTTTTAATCGTTTCAAGGTGAATGTCAGGAAGTTTATTGGGTAGATTTCTTGTTAAAATATAACTCATATAAGCTCTAGCACGATAGCGATTATCTTCAAATCTTTGTATATCTTTTATATACATTATACACCTTCTTTATTGTGTTTAAATTCAGGTACAATCTTTAATAAAGCCTCTGAAATATCTTCACATATTTGTAAATTTTCTATCTCTTTATTAAGCCAATCAAGATCAACCTTCTCATTCTTTGCTACAAAAATACTCTCATATTGCGTTTTAGCATCATTTTCATCAATCAAAAGCTCTTCATAAAGCTTCTCACCTTTTCTTAAGCCTGTGATTTTAATTTCTAAATCATTGCGATTAGAAAGTAAAAGCATTTTTTTAGCTAAATCTATGATTTTCACAGGCTTACCCATATCCAAAACAAAAAGTTCTCCCCCTTTTGCGATAGCCCCAGCTTGTAAAACAAGTTGCACTGCCTCAGCCACAAGCATAAAATAACGCACTATATCAGGGTGTGTTAAAGTTAAAGGCTCATTATTAGCAATTTGTGCTTTAAATTTTGGTATCACACTACCACTAGAACCTAAAACATTACCAAAACGCACACAAGCAACTTCAAAATTTTCATCACTCATACTTAAAGTATAAAGCTCACAAACTCTTTTAGTGCAACCCATAATATTTGTTGGTCGTACTGCTTTATCTGTGCTTATCATCACAAATTTAGCTACTTTATTTTCTTTAGCGCTGTCGCATAAAATTTTAGTTCCTAAAATATTATTGATTACTGCTGAATGTGGATTTTGTTCGCAAAGAGGCACATGTTTATAAGCGGCTGCATGTAAAATAAGCTCAGGTTTATAAGTTTTTAACACCTCATCTAAACTTTGCTTATCTAAAATACTCAGTAAAATAGGAGTAATTTTTTCTTTATATAAATTTAAATCATCATTGATCTTATAAAGATTATACTCACTATGATCAACCATAATAAGATGCTTAGCACCAAATTTAATACATTGCTTACAAAGTTCACTACCTATAGTTCCACCTGCCCCACTTACCAAAACTACCTTGTCTTTTAAAAAAGCTGCCACAGCACTATCGTCTAAATCTTTTGGTTTTCTAGCAAGCAAGTCTTCTATACTAATATCTCTTGCTTCGTTTCTTGTAAAAGAAAATATTTTTACATCGCAAATACCATAAGCTACAAGTTCTTCAAAAAGTTTTTTAAGCTCTTCTTGTTCAAGTCTTAAAGCAATAATGGCAGTTTTTACCCCTTGTTCTACATAAGATTTTATTTTTTCTTTTTCTTCTACAACAAATTTATCACAATAAGTCCCTATAAGCTCTTTTCTCGCATCAACCACACCCACAGGAAAAAGTCCCAAAGAACCTTCTTTTGCACCTTTTAACAAATGCAATGCCTTAGAAGTTGCCCCTACTACAATACAAGGAGTTTCTTCTTCTTTCATTCTAGAAGGTTTAAAATCCACAAGCATTCTTTTGCTAATTCTTAAAGTACCTATAAACATATAAGAAAGAACAAAATCTATCACAATAGCACTTCTTGGAAAAGGATTAAAAAAATCACTAAAAAAATAAAAAATAAGAAAAAAACAAAACTCAGCTAAAAGCAAAGCAATAAAAATTTTTCTTGCTTCATTGAGAGAAAAAAATCTCCAAGCTACTTTATAAATTCTAAAAATAAACAAAAATGAAAGTTTTAAAATAAGCAAAATAATAGCAGAAACCATCATGCCATGATAAAAAATACTCGGAATATCTCCACTAAATCTCAAAGAAAAAGCCAGATAAACACTAAGTAAAATTAAAACAATATCTGAAGTTAAAAAAAATGCTAATCTTTTGCTTTTATAAAAAATCATTTTAAGCCTTTATGCTCTTTAAAATCAGTTTTGAAATTTCATAAACATCATCTTTACTCATCGCCGTACCACTTGGCAAACAAATTCCTTTTTGGAAAAATAACTCACTATTGCCATTAAGATAAGCCTTAGCTCCTTTAAATACTTCTTGAGTGTGCATAGCTTTCCATAATGGTCTTGTTTCTATTTGTTCATTTTTCAAATCTTCTATGAGTTTTGAAATTTTTGGATGCAAAGTAATATTTTTTTGACTGATATTTATATCTTTTTGACAAGCATTAAGTTCATTTTTATCAAAATCAATCAAAGCTGTACTTAACCAACGATTACTTCTTGAATTTTCTAACTCATCTAAAAAGCTAAAATGCTCTCCTAAAAATTCTTTATACCACTCATAAATTTCTCTTTTTTTAAGCACTCTTTGTTCTAAAACCTCCATTTGTGCTACACCAATAGCTCCTAAAACATTGCTTAAACGGTAATTATAACCATAATCTAAATGTTCATAATGCAAACAATTTTCCCTTGCTTGAGTGCTGTAAAATCTTGCCTTTTCAATCTTTTCTTTATTTTTTCCTATAAGCATACCTCCACCTGAAGTGGTGATGATTTTATTACCATTATAAGAATAAGCTCCAAATTCTCCAAAAGTTCCTAAAGCTTTATTCTTATAAAAACTTCCTAAAGCTTCGGCAGCATCTTCGATTAAAACAATGTCATTTTCTTTGCAAATTTCAACAATTTCATCCATTTTTGCAGCATTACCATAAAGATGAGTTAAAATCAATGCTTTTGGTTTTTTTTCACATTCTTTAATAGCAAGCTTTAACAGATCTACATCGATATTATAAGTTTCATCACAATCTATAAATACAGGTTTTGCTTTAAGATAACAAATAGGTGCTACTGAAGCGATAAAAGTAAAAGAAGAAGCCAAAACAATATCATCTTGTTTTACCCCCGCCACCCTTAAAGCTAAATGCAAAGCCGCTGTAGCTGAATTTAAAGCTAAGGCATTTTCACTTTTGCTATAATCTTTTACACTTTGTTCAAAGCGATTTACAAATTCACCCAAAGGTGCTATATAATTACTTTTGAAAACTTCTTCTATGTATTTTAATTCATTGCCGCCCATATGCGGAGGAGAAAGAAAAAATCTCATGATTTATCCTTTGTATAAAACAAAATTTTTATAAATTGACTCTATTTTACCTAAAAAAATTTACAAAGAATCAAACAAAAATCTTTTTATAATCATTTCATATTTTTCTTTTTGCAGGCACTCCCACAAAAACACCTTTTTCATCTTGACTTTTAACCAAAGTTGCTCCACCACCCAAAATACTATCATCTGCTAAGCTTAAATTAGGCAAAACACAAGAATTAATCCCTAAAAAACAATTTTTACCGATTTTTACATTACCTGCACATTTAGCCCCCACACTCACATGAGAAAATTCCCCTATCATGCATTCATGTTCAATCACACTTGAAGTATTTAAAATCACGCCTTTTTCTATTTTGGCTTTAGCATTAACTACTACATAAGGCATGATTAAAATTCCTGCATTTTCTTCCACACTTGCACTAGGACTTATAAGCGCGCTTTTATGAATAAGATTAACGATTTTAAAGCCATTTTCTGAAATTTTTTGATAAATCTTTTTTCGAATTTCATTGTTTCCTATGGCTATAAAAATATCATATTTTGGCAAGGTGCTTTCAAATTTCATTCCTTTAAAATCATCTAAAAAAATACATTCTTTATAACCCATATTTTTAGCCACATCTTCACAAACAAGCCCATGACCACTAGCACCATAAATATAAATTTTTTCAGTTCTTGCCATTAAATTTCTCTGTTGTAACATGGCCTTCTTTGCTTACCCCACTTCGTTTTAAAACCTTTAAAGCTGTTAAAAACATGATTTTTAAATCAAGCAAAAAAGAAATATTTTTCACATAATACACATCAAGTTCGAATTTTTTCTGCCAAGAAATAGCATTTCTGCCATTTACCTGCGCCCATCCTGTTATACCTGGACGCACTTTATGACGCAATTTTTGCTCTTTATTGTAAAGAGGCAAATACTCAACCAAAAGAGGTCTAGGCCCCACAAAACTCATATCCCCTTTTAAGACATTAAAAAGTTGCAAAAGCTCATCCAAACTTAAGCTTCTAACAATTTTTCCAAAAGCTTTTAAGCGAAGTTCATCGCTTAATAACTCACCCTTCTCATCTCTTTCATCGCTCATGGTTTTAAATTTATAAATTTTAAAAATTTTTTCATCTAACCCAGGGCGATTTTGGGTAAAAATCACACTTCCTTGAGTGATTTTTAAAAGCAAAGCAGTGATTAAAATCACCGGAGAAAAAAGCACTAAAAGCACTAAAGCTAAAATAAAATCAAAAATTCTTTTAAAAACTTTTTTATACATTCTTAATTACCCTATCATAAAGTTTTAAATAACGCTGTGCGATATTATTTTCATCGTATTGTAAAGCATCTTGGGCGGCATTTTTAGCTAAATTTAATCTTAATTTTTCATCTTCTAATAGAAGTGAAATTTTTTCGCTTAAATCCTTAGCATTTTTTGTTTTTGCCCAAAGTCCATCATAAGCATTAGAAATAGCCTCTACACAACCTTCAGAGTCACTTACCACTATAGCCTTACCACAAGCTTTTGCCTCCAAAACACTTACAGGAAAGCCTTCTTTATAGCTTGGCAAAACAAAAATATCACAATTTTGTAAAAGCTCGACTATATCACTTCTAGCACCCAAATAATGCACCACACCCGAGTTTAAAAACTTCAAACTTGCACAAGAAGGATTTTCATCTCTTCCACCAACTAAAACAAAATTTGCTTTGTCTTTTAGCATAGCAGCACTTTCATAAAATTCTTTTACACCTTTATGCCATAAAGCTCTTGCTATCATAAGCACAATGGGTTTTTTATCTATGTTTAAATTTTTCCAAAAAAGCTCTTTTTTTTCCGATTCTACATAAATAGGAAAAAATTTTTTTAAATTGATCCCTACAGATTTTATCACGCAAATTTTATTTTCTTTAAGTCCTAAATTCCGCATAAACTCAGCATTACTTTCATTGACAAAAATAAATTGGTGTGCAAATTTAAAACTTAATTTATAAAGACTATTAATAACAAAACGCACTAAATTTGCCTTAAAACCTTGATCTATATAAAAAGATCCCAAGCCTTCTACTAAGGCAAAACGATAAGGAATTTTTGCCCATTTTGCTGCTAAAATTCCAAAAGTATTGCTTTTGTGTGCCGCACTTTGAATAAAATCAAGATTTAAATTTTTCAAAACCTTAGCAAGATAAAAAAAATTCTTTAAAACCACAAAAGGATTTAAACTAGCTCTTGAAAACTCATAAACAATTACTTTTAAGCCAAGATCTCTAAGTTTTTGCGTGTATTCATCTTGCGGCACTATAACAAAAACTTCGTCTTTTCTATCTTTTAACGCTTTTATAATAGGCATTCTAAAATGATAAATACTCGCTCCTGCATGTGATAAAAATCCTATTCTCATTTTCAACCCTTAAATTTTAAGTTTAAAAACCTTAGCATCTCTAGAATTAATCACCAAGTCAAATAAATTCTTATCATAATTTCCCAAAAAAAACATTTGCACATAAGCACTATTAAACATGGTTTTATCCATTAAAATAAATTGTGCATAAGGAATAGCACTATCCTTTAAATAAAAAATATAAAACTGAGCCTTATCATCAATTGGAGTGATTTTGTATTCACCTTGTTTAATAGAATTAATCTCTACGATACTATTTACAGAAACCACATTATCACCTATTTTAAAACTTCTAAAATCATCACTTAAAACCACTCCGTTGCTAAGATAAATTTCTCCATTTTTAACATCAAGTGGATAAGCTGTACTAAAAGTAAAAGGTTTATCCAAAACTCCTGTATCTAAATTAATAAAAGAAAAACTAGCCACCGTAGAAAAAATCAAAGACATTCTAGCGGGCATATAAAGATAAATATCACGAGTTTTTGGTGTATCGATTTTAAAATCAGGTTTTGATAATGAAGCTAGAAATAAATCCACATTGCTTTGATTATAATCTTTCATCATAGCTTGTAAAATGTCTGATTTTAAAATATCATTTTGCGGAGCATAAAAGCTTTTTTCTGTATATTCTACACTAAGTCTTGCCATATTAGCTGCAGCTTGTTCATCTTTGCTTAAAGAAAAAGAAGGGAAAAAATTATCCTTACCTAAATGCTTTCCACCATCTACTAAAGTTTTCACATCGCTATAATAACGCACAGGATAACCATAATCCCACCAAGTTACCACATAATCTTCTCTATTGGCTATATTTTTTAATTGATTTAATAATGATGCTTCATTTTGAGAAAAAACTGTTGGCGCTTTATAGTTGTAAATATGGATAAATACTGGAGCCAAAGTTAAAACAATTGCAAAAACAATACAAACATTTGAAGTTAATTGGCTATATTTTTTAACCAATATAGCCTTAAACTCGCTCAATAAAAAACCAAATCCTAAAGCCATTACAGGTACAGAATAAATGGTAAATCTAAGCCCTCCTTTTAAGGCTAAAAAACCAAGCACCAATATAGGTAAAGCCATAATCATACTTTTATGTTTTCTCAAAAGCCATACAAAACCAAATAAAGAAAACAAAAAAACAATTTCACTGCCACTAATTCTTCGCATAAATTCGCTAAGATCTACATTTTCAACTTCTTGTATGGTTTGATTGACATTAAAATACATAAAACCCTGTGTTAAATTCGCACTTTCATCACTTCTAAAAATATAAAATTTAAGCTGATAAAGTATGGGATCAACCCCGCCACTTAAAATCAAAAATATCAAAGTTGCACTACCTAAAATTCCTATAATCATAAAATTTAAGCGTTTTTGCTCTAAGGCAAATAAAGCAAAAAGTATTACTATAATGGCACTTTGATAAAACCATGCTATATTTGAAAGAGTAAGAGAAGATAAAATCACAGCTATATAAAAAATCTTTTCTTTTCTATGAAAAATAAGCGTATAAATTAAAAAAAGTCCAATTAAAGCTACATTTAAAGTATAGCTTGAAGGATACCACCAAAGATAAATTCCTATAAATAACGGCAAGGCAATCAATGAAAAAAAGTCTTTTTTTAAAATCATTCTTACCATAAAAAATAAAATAAACATAGGTAAAACAATTACCAGCATATCCGTATCATAATACCCACTCATAGTACGATTATAATAACTGTTTGCTATACTTGCTAAAAGAGCAGCTACAAAGCCCATTAAAGGACGTTTATATTCATTAGCTAGTAAAATAATAGGAATCACCACCAAAGAAGATAAAAAAGTACTCATATATAAAATGATACTTTCGAAAGAAAAAGGTGTGATTTTATAAAGCCAATAAGTAAGCGTAGATAAAGAAGATCCATAATAACTCAAATCATTAGGCTGATGAAAACCTGCTATCATATCTCTTGCGCCCTCAGCAAAGGCATAGCCATCGTTTGAAATGATCATTAATTGATTATTGAAAAAATACTCATTAAACTCACTTGCCCACCAAATCCAGTAAAATCTACACAATACACTAAAAACATAAGCTAATATAATCATCGCAAACAAAACTAAATAAGGGTTTTTTAAATACTCTTTTTTCAACATCTTTTATCCTAATAAATATTTCAAAGCATCGCGTGCAATTTTTACTTTATCAAAGGCTTTAGCCCTAGTTTTAGCTTTGTTTTTATACGCTTTTCTTAATTTATCGTCTTCAAGCATAGTTTTTAAACCCTGAAACATAGAGTTTTCATTATCTACTTCTACTAAAAGTCCAAATTCATCATCGCCAAAAAGCTCTCTTGCACCACTTTTATGATCAGTGCAAACCACTGCACAAGAACAAGCCAAACTTTCGATTAAAACATTTGAAAAACCTTCAAACACAGAAGCAAAAGCAAAAAATTCGCATTTAGCCATGTATTTATAAGGATTATTATCAAATCCTAAAAGCAAAACCTTTTCTTCCAAATTTAATTCTTTAATCAAAGTTAAAAGCTCATCTTTAAGCACACCTTCACCTAAAATCACAAGCTTTAAATCTGTTTTCAATCTCGCATAAGCACGAATTAATAAAGCATGATTTTTACCTTTATCAAGCCTACCCACACTTAAAATAAATTTATCTTTTAAAGCTATATCTTCAAGAGCTTTTTGCTCTATGTTTTCTAAATCGATGGCATTGTATAAAATTTCACATTTTTTTGGTTTTATACTAAAATTTTGCACTAAATCTTCTAAATTTCCCTTAGAATTAGGCAAGATTAAATCAGCTCTTGGATAAAGTAAAGAAATTAGAAATTTATTTGCCAAAGAATTAAAATTATTTTTCGCATACATCACACTTGGCGTAGTGCATTCATTGATCACAAGGCGGGTTTTATTTCCAAACATTCTTGCTATTAAGGCTATATAATTAGGTCGATTTAAAAAAACAAATTCTGTATCAATACCCAAATTGCTGCAAAGTTTTTTGTATTTTAAAGCCAAAAAAGGTAGTTTTAAAAATTTCAAAATAGGATTTTCACTAAGTTTTGAACATTCTAAAAAATGAATTTGACACTCTGGAATTTCATAAGAAATTTTATCATTCATCAAGATCAAATGCACTTCAAATTTCAAACTTAAAATAGGCAATAAAGTCGCCACAACTCTTTCAGCACCACCACTTCCTAAAGAATAAATAAAAATGCCTAATTTTTGCATAAAGCCACCCGAATTTTTGATAATTTTTCAATCATATTATTTGGAATTATACTTAAAATGAGTAATATCAAAGCAGGAGCATTGATTTTTATATTCAGGCTTTTAAACAAACATTTATAAAGGGCTTTATAATTTTTTGCCAGTTTTGCATAATAAGCTGCCATTTTATAATAACTCGCACAAGTTTTTTTATAATCTTTATCCTTACTCATTCTAAGTTCATTTTCTAAAATTTTAGCAAGCTCTAAATATCCCAAATACACCCTATGAGCATTTTTACTCGCCCCTAAAGTCACGCTATCTTGCCTAAAAATCCTATAAATCCTAAAAGCCTTATGGATATAAAAACTTTTTTCCTTGTATAAATTTACCCAAAGCGTGGCTTCATTGCCATAAAATTCTTCATTAAAACGCTTGTTTTCAAGTAGAGATTTTTTAAAAACAGAAAAAAACTCTCCGCTAAATTTAGCCATTAAAAAATCTTTTTTAGAAATTTCACTATCTTTTTCCAAGCCCTTACCGCTAAATTCCTTGCTTAAATTTCCTTCTTTTTCTATCAAACAATTTCCAAAAACATGAGCATAACCCTCATTTGCTTTTTGCATCAAGGTACTTAAAGCCCCAGATAAAAGCTCATCATCATCATCTAAAAAAGTTACAAACTCGCCACTTGCTTGATCTAAGCCATTATTTTTATTGCCATTTGGGCCCTGTTTGTAATTTTGATTTAAAAAATACTTAATGCGATCATCATCTTTTTGTAAATTTTGCACCACACTTTTAGTATCATCACTAGAATTATCATCGCTTACAATAATTTCTAAATCTTTAAAATCTTGATTTTGTATGCTTTTAATAGCCTTTTCTAACAAAACTTGACGATTAAAAGTTGGTACTATCACAGAAAGTTTAGGCATTTTTAACCTCAGCTATAAGCTTAAGCCATTCTTCTTTGATATGAGAAATTTCAAAGTCTTTACACCTTTGTTTGGCATTATTTACAAGTTCTTTTCTAAAATTTTCATCATTTAAAACAAGTTCAAGTTTTTTAGCAAGTGCTATTTCATCATCACAACCTATCAAAAGCCCATCATGATTATCTTTGATTAAATCCTTAGCACCATTATAATAAGAACTTGAAATTCTACAAACCTCAAAATACAAGCTTTCAATTAAAACCGTTGGCAAACCCTCTACAAAAGAACAAAGACAAAGCACTTTTGCTTTTTCATAAAGAGTCTTGACATTTTCAACTCGTCCTAAAAAATCAACTTTTATTCCTAAAGATTTTACCTTGTATTCAAGTTCTTGCCTTAACTCTCCATCTCCTGCTATAACAAATTTATAATTTTCTTGCAAATTTTTATCCAAATGCGCTATAGCTTTTAAAAACATTGCAGGGTTTTTGTTGTGATCTAAACGCCCTATAAAAAGAACCAAATTTTCCTTTTCAAAACTAGAATCAAAAGGAATTTCATCGCTAAAATGACAAGGATTTAATAAAAGCCTAACCCTTTTTACAAATCTTTCATAATACACCTTATCACTGCTTCCAAGCACACTTAAAGCATCACAAAAAGGATAGCTTACCCTTCTTAAAAAACGCCAAATTTTAGGTTTTAAATACGCTTCATTGCTATGCTCACTTATAATGAGTGGAGTTTTAAACCCTATTTTCGCAGCAATACAAGCAATATTAGTCGTATCCAAAAAAGAAATAAAAACATCAGCCTTACTTTCTTTCAAAGCCTTTCTTAAAGCAAAAAATTTCTTAAAACGACTTGCGATTTTATAATAAAGCGTATCAAATCTAAATTGTTCTAAACTTGTAACTTTAACTTCATTTTCAAGCTTATAAAAAGATTCTCCTGCATGAAATTTAATAATACTTACTTCATGCTCTTTGCAAAGTGCATTAGCTAAGGTTACTAAAACACGCTCAGCGCCTCCTGAATTTAAAGTTGCGATAATAAAGCTTATTTTCATCATTTCTCCTCTTTAAGCTTACTGTGTTCTAAACGATAAACCTTATCACATTGCGTTATCGTAGAAAGGCGATGTGCGATAATAATCATGGTTTTATCTTTAGAAATTTTATAAATTTCATCCATGATTTTTGCTTCACTTTGAGTATCAAGCGCAGAAGTTGCTTCATCAAGCACTAAAATTTCAGGCTCTAAATATAAAGCTCTTGCTATAGCTATGCGTTGTTTTTGTCCCCCGCTTAAATTACTCCCCCCATCACCCACTTTTGTTTGCACTCCTTGAGACAAATTTTTTATAAAATGCTCTAAATTTGCTTGTTTGATAACCCTATTAAGTTTTTCTTCATCAACCGCATCTCCAAAAGTGATATTTTTAGCTATACTGTCATTAAAAAGATAGATATTTTGCGGGATATAGCCTATTTTTTGGCGATAATTTTTTGTATTATTTGCATTTAATTCTTGCTCATCAATTAAAATTTGCCCTTCTTTTGGTTTTAAAAGTCCTATGATAAGATCTACTAAGGTACTTTTTCCGCAACCACTCTCCCCTATAAAAGCGATTTTTTCGCCTTTTTTAATGTTTAAGTTAAGATTTTTAAATAAATATTTTTTTCCCTCATAACCAAAGCTAAGGTTGCAAATTTTAAGCTCTTGATTAAAGCTTAATTTTTCCTCGCCCAAATTTTCTTCTTCTTGTCTTAAATTTTGATAAATAATATCCAAAGAAGAATGATAATAAAGCAAATCATGATAACTTGTAATAATACGATTTGCACTTGGCATTAAGCGATAAAGTGCTAAAACAAAAATAGAAATCGTAGATAAAATACCTGAAATATCACTTTCATTTTTCAACACCAAAAATACCACGATAAAAACAAGTACACAAAAACCTATTCCTTCAAGATAAATTCTAGGCACCGCAGCTACGCTTTCGTTGGTAATATTTGCTTTAGAAAAAGCTTCACTTTGCGCTTTAAAAAGACTTAATACTCCATCTTCTTTGGTTTTAAGCTTAATAAATTTGAAATTATTTAAATTTGTATTTAAAATTTCAAAGAAATTTTTCATCGCTTCTTCGCGTCTTACTCCTGCTTTTTTAATGATAGGGCTTAAAATTTTCACTAAAATAAAGGCATTTAACACCATAAAAATACTTAAAAATAAAGTGATTTTATAATTAATCAAAAGCATTAAAGCATAAAGCAAAAGCACTACAAAAATTTCACTCATCAAAAGCAAAAATGATGAAATCATAGTGCTTAGATTATAAACTTCTCCTGTAATAGACTTTAAAATTTCAGATTGATTTTTTTGAGTAAATTTTTCATAATTAATATTTAAAAATTTAGAAAAAACCTTATAAGCGATCGCATGATAACGCCCTTTAGAAAATCTTGCCAAAAGATGAAAATAATACGCATTTAACAAAGCTCTAAACACATAAAAAACAATAAGCCCCACTCCAAAATAAACAATGATTTCAAAAACAGGGATATTAAGATATTCTTTTAGGCTGATTAAATATTTATTACGATCAAAATAAGAAAAATCACTAGCCAAAGTGATAAAAGGCATTACTAAAGAAATTGCAAAAGTTTCTATAAAAGAAACAAATATTGAAAAAACAAGCAAGAAAAATAAAAAATTTTTATCTTCCTTACTTAAAATAAAAAAAAGTTTTTTTAACACTGTTTTTCCCAATCAAAAGCAGATTTGCAAATAAGCTCTAAATCATCATATTTAGGCTGCCAAGAAGTAAGATTTCTGATTTTACTTGCATCAGAAATCAACACACTAGGATCACCTGCACGGCGTGGGGCAAGTTCTACTTTAAAATCTACTCCACTAACTTTTTTCATCGCTTCAATCACTTCTTTTACGCTAAAACCATGCCCATAACCTACATTAAAAACATTACTTTCATTCTCTTGTAAATAATCCAAAGCCGCTAAATGCGCACTTGAAATATCATCTACATGGATAAAATCTCTTATGCAAGTACCATCTTTTGTATCATAATCATCGCCAAATATGAAAAGTTTATCACGTTTTCCTGCGGCACATTCAGCTGCAACTTTTATGAGTAATGTTGCTTTTGGATAGCGTTGTCCTAAAGTATAATCCATACAAGCACCTGCAACATTAAAATATCTTAAAATACAATGCTTAAATTCAGGATTTGCCATACTCGCATCACGCAAAACCTCTTCACTCATAAGCTTACTACGCCCATAAGGATTAATAGGTGCTAAAGGGCTTGTTTCACTCACAACAGGAGTTTGTGGTTCGCCATAAGTGGCTGCCGTTGAAGAAAATATAAATTTATTTACTCCAGTTTGCAAACAAGTTTCGATGAGATTTGTCGTATTAACAGTGTTGTTCATATAATATTTTAAAGGATTTTGCATACTTTCAAAAACTTCAATGCTTGCTGCAAAATGCACAATAGCGTCAAATTTTTCTCTCTCAAACAATGCTTTTACGCCTTGAAAATCACTTAAATCTTGTTCGAAAAATTTAAAAGCTCTTATTTTTTGCAAATCTTCTATTGCGATTTTAGAACCCTTAGAAAGATTATCTAAAACACAAATTTTATGATCTGTTTTTAAAAATTGTCTTAAAGTATGAGAACCTATATAACCTGCACCACCGCTAATAAGAATTTTCATCATCATTCCTTTTTTTTAAAAATGTCAAAAATAAATTTTAATATATTTTCTTAAATACTTAAGATCGAACTTTTGAAAATTCACTCTCACAAGCTTTTGCAAAAACTTCTGTATAAGAACGATCTGATTTTTTTTCACGCAAAAAATCTCTCATATAAGAAAGAAAATCAACATAATCTTCTTCATCAACATTAGCTTTAATAAGTTCATATTTTAAAAAAAGCATATAAGTGTTTAAAACATCGCTTTCGCAATATTCGTGGATTTTTTCAAGTTTATTTTCATAAAAAAGTTTCATTACCTCATCGCCATGCACATCATATTTTCCTGGCAAACCCACCATAGAACAAAGTGTATCAAGCTTTATTCCGCGCCCATTAGATCCTAAGGATTCTAATAAATCACAATGTTTTAATTCTGAAAATCTTGTTTTATAATTATTCCATTTATCACTTTGAGTATCCAAATAAGTTGCTGCTTTTAAATTGTATTTTAAAGCCCTTAAAACGAGAACAGGCATATCGAAATTTTTACCATTAAAACTGACTAATTTTGGCTCATAATTTTCTATAAAATTAAAAAAATTAGCAATCATTTCTTTTTCATTTTGTCCATCAATTTTATTTACTTTGATAAATTTTCCAAAATTATCACTTAAAACCGCACAAATACTGATAATTTTATGATAAGGCAAAGGCAAAAACTCACTCCCACTTTGTTCTTTTTGCCACTGAAGTGCTTTTAAACTTACCTCTAAATCACTTCCTTCAAAACCCAAAGTTTTGCGGATAAGCTCAACATCTGGCACACTCTCACAATCAAAAACACAAATATAACCTTCATTTTTTGCCATTTTTAACCTTTTTTTAAATAATTTCGCTAAAATCATAGCAAAAATTTTAAAATATTAGGCTTTTAATGAAAATAGCAATTGTTCGTTTGTCAGCACTTGGTGATATTATACAAAGTGCCGTGGTTTTGCAATTTATCAAAAATTTTAAAAAAGATATAGAAATTCATTGGTTTGTAGATGAAAAATTTGAAGGTATACTCAAAAATCATCCTTTAATAGACAAACTCTATGCCCTGCCCTTAAAAGACAAAAAAATTTTAAAAAGCCTAAAAATTCTTCTTAAAGCAAGAAAAAACAACTATAATGCAGTAATAGATCTACAAGGGCTCATAAAATCTGCTATTGTAAGTCGAATTTTAAGTAGAAATAATTTTGGTTTTGATAAAAATAGTCTTAAAGAAAATTTTGCTCATAATTTCTACAACCAAAAACTTGAGTTAGATTACAATGAAAATGTATTTGTAAGATACTTAAGTCTTACCTCCTTTATGTTAAATACTGATTTTAATGTCAAAAATTTAGCCTTTAAACAAGATATTTTTAGCGTAGATGAAAATTTAAAACAACTCTTAAATAATAAACTCAAACTCGACAAAAACGAAAAAAACATACTCATACATGTGGGCTCAAGTGTAGAAAATAAAATCTATCCTAAAACAAAACTTGCTATACTTTGCAAACTTTTAATCAATGAATTTCAACAAACAAAAATTTGGCTCGCTTGGGGAAATGTAAAAGAATACGAATTTGCTAAAGAGGTTTTAAATCTTAGTGGTATTGATGAAACACATATAGAATTAGCGCCAAAATTTAATCTTGAAGAGCTAATGGCTTTTACAAAAATGATGGATCTTATCATAGGAAATGATAGTGGTCCAACACATTTAGCTTTTGCTTTAAATAAAGCATCTATTACGATTTTTGGTGCAACACCAAGCTACCGCAATGCTTTTCAAACTCATATCAATAAAATCATTGATACAGGTAAAAAAATTCAAAATGCCAAGCATATCGATAAAAGTGATTTTTGTATCACGCGTATAGAAGAAGAAAATATCTTCAAACTTGCCAAAGGCTTACTTGATGAAAAATAGCGATAGAATATATCTTAGTCTTTATTATATTTTGAAATTTTTTGTTACTTTTATGCCTGATTGTATCTTGCATTTTTTAGCTTTGATTGTAGCAAGAATCGCTTTTCATCTTAACAAAAAACACCGCAAAATCATCGATACAAATTTGCAAATCTGTTTTCCTCAATACACTCAAAAAGAACGCGATAAATTGTCTTTAAAAATTTATGAAAATTTTGCTCAATTTGGGATTGATTGTTTGCAAAATCAAAACACCACTAAAGAAAAAATTCTCAATAAAGTAAATTTCATCAATGAAAATTTTCTTATAGATGCTCTAGCTTTAAATCGTCCTATTATCTTCACAACTGCACACTATGGAAACTGGGAAATTTTAAGCCTTGCTTATGCAGCTAAATATGGTGCGATTTCCATAGTGGGAAAAAAGTTAAAAAGTGAAATTATGTATGAAATTTTAAGCCAAAGTCGTACTCAATTTGACATAGAGCTTATTGACAAAAAAGACGGTATAAGACAAATGCTAAGTGCCCTAAAAAAAGGGCGAGCTTTGGGAATTTTAACTGATCAAGACTGCGTAGAAAAAGAAAGTGTAAGATTAAAATTTTTTAATAAAGAAGTAAATTATCAAATGGGAGCAAGCCTTATCGCACAAAGAAGCAATGCTTTGATCATCCCTGTTTATGCCTATAAAGAAGCTGGTAAATTTTGCATAGAGTTTTTTAAAGCAAAAGATTCTCAAAATGCAAGCTTAGAAGAACTGACACTTTATCAAGCACAAAGTTGCGAAGAAATGATTAAAAAAAGACCTTGGGAATACTTTTTTTTCCATAGACGCTTTGCAAGTTATAATAAGGAAATTTACAAGGATGCAAAATGAATCTAAAGCAAATAAGCGTTATTATCATCGTAAAAAATGCAGAGCAAACCTTGCTTGAGTGTTTAAATTCTTTAAAAGATTTTGATGAAATTATTTTACTTAACAATGAAAGTAGTGATAATACCCTAAATATAGCTAATGAATTTAAAAAAGATTTTGCTAATTTGCACATTTACCACAGTGCTTTTATAGGTTTTGGAGCTTTAAAAAATCTTGCTTTAAGCTATGTAAAAAATGATTGGATTTTAAGCATTGATGCTGATGAAGTGCTTGAAAATGAGTGTATTAAAGAGCTTAAAAATTTAGAACTTCAAGAAAATAATATCATCGCGCTTAGTCGTAAAAATCTCTATAAAGGCGAATGGATAAAGGCATGTGGTTGGTGGCCTGATTATGTTTTAAGGATTTTTAATAAAAATTTTACTCATTTTAATGATAATTTAGTACATGAAAGTCTTATTCTACCAAGCAATGCTAAAAAAATTCATCTTAAAAATGGATTAAGGCATTATTCTTATAAAGACATCTCTCACTTAATTAATAAAATGCAGTACTACTCAAGCCTTTGGACAAAACAAAATATACACAAAAAAAGTGGTGTTTTAAAAGCAAATTTAAGAGCTTTTTGGACTTTTTTTAGAAATTATTTTTTAAAAAGTGGCTTTTTATACGGCTATAAAGGCTTTATAATTAGCGTTTGCAATGCTTTAGGGGTGTTTTTTAAATACATGAAATTATATGAACTTCAAAGACAAAAGCCAGAAACTTGTGCTTTAATAATAACAACCTATAATCAAAAAGAACGCCTTAAATTAGTACTTGATAGTGTTAAAAATCTAGCTTTTTTACCCAATGAAGTTTTAATCGCAGATGATGGTAGCAAAGAAGATACAGCAAGGCTTATTAAAGAATATCAAAAAGATTTTCCTTGCCCTTTAAAACACATTTGGCAAGAAGATGAAGGGTTTAGACTTAGCAAAAGTCGCAACAAAACTATAAAAAACGCTGATAGTGAATATATAATAGTTATTGATGGTGATATGATTTTGGAAAAAGATTTCATAAAAGAACATTTAGAATTTGCACAAAGAAAGCTTTTTTTACAAGGTTCAAGAGTAATTTTAAATAAAAAAGAAAGCGAAGAAATTTTAAACAAAGATGATTATCGCATAGCTTTTAATAAAAAAGATTTTAAAAGTTCTAAAAATTCTTTTTTAGCTAAAATACTTTACAATCTTTCAAAAAAAGATGAAAAAATCTTTAAAAAAACCACTCTTATTAAAGGTATTAGGGGTTGCAATATGAGTTTTTTTAAAACTGATTTTGATGAACTTGATGGTTTTAATGAAAATTTTATTGGTTGGGGTAGGGAAGATAGTGAATTTGTTGCTAGATTTTTATTTAATAAAGGCATTTTTAGACGCTTAAAATTTAAAGCTATTGCTTATCATATTTATCACGAAGAAAATAGCAAAAAAATGCTTGAAAGCAATCATCACATTTATTTAGATACCATTAAAAATAAAAAGATTTCTTGGAGATAAAACATGAAGAAAATAGGTGTAATTATACCAATCTATAATGTGGAAAAATATCTAAGAGAGTGCTTAGATAGCGTAATTAATCAAACCTATACCAACTTAGAAATCATACTTGTAAATGATGGTAGTACAGATGAAAACTCACTCAATATTGCAAAAAAATATACCTTAAAAGATAAAAGAATAACTCTTTTTGATAAGAAAAATGGGGGTTTAAGTTCAGCTAGAAACGTAGGTATAGAATACTTTAGTGGAAAGTATAAATTAAAAAACAAAACTCAACATATAAAAGAAAATTCTTTAATAGAATTTCAATTGGATAGTAATAATCCTTATAATATATATAAAGCATATAAAAGCTCTCAAGCTTTTAATAATGAAAAAGATTTAACCAATTTTACTTATCCTAGTATAGATTATATTATATTCTTAGATAGTGATAATTATTGGGAATTAAATTGTATAGAAGAATGTGTTATAAGAATGAAAAATGTGGATGTATTGTGGTTTGACCATGATTGCACCTATGAAGACAATATAAAAAATAAGCACAAAAAAACAAGGATGGAAATTTTTGATTTTAAAAAAGAATGTATAATCACTCCAAAAGAATATGCAAATCGAGCATTAAGTGTAGGATCTAGAGATATTTCTTTTGGATGGAATGGAATGATTGATTTTAATTTTTTAAAGCAAATTAAACTTAAATTTATAAATTTTATTATCAATGAAGATATACACTTTGGGATAATTTTGTTTGCTAGTGCTAATAAAATTTATGTTTTATCACAAAAGTTGTATTTGTGTCGTTTAAGAGCAAACAGTATATCAAATCATGATAAGAAGATTACAAAAGCAAATGTGTCAGAGTATTTTAAAGATATATATGAAACTTTCGGGGAAAACGCTAAGGAAGCAAAAAATTATTTAAAAGCAGCAAGCAGGGTTATAACTGCTTTAAAATTGATAGAATTTTTTAAAGATCAAAAAAACGAAAATGCACTTGCTATAAAAGAAACATTTTTACCTTGCTATGCCAAAAAAGCTTTAATGATTAAAAAATTTAAAAAAGATCCTTTAAATTTAAAGGAACAATTAGTTTTAATTAAACCTTTTATTCAAACAAAACTTCCTTATGATATTTGGAAATTTTGGCAAAAAATAAAAAATATTTAATAATAAAAATATAAAAAATTAATTAATTTTTAGGTATAATCACTATAATTATAGGAGAAAATATTTTATATGCTATTTCAATCATACTTTGTGAAAATAATTTGCTTATTCATCCCTTTTAGAAAAATTAGACATAAAATAAAAAAAACATTTTTACTAAAAAACATACAACGAGATAAAATCGATTCTTATTTACCAAAAAAAACTCTTGTGCAAATTAATAAATACAACAATGAAGATTTAATTAAACTTAATAAAGCTATTATACGGGAGGGGCATAAAGGATATTTTAATTATGATGAAAAATCTAAAGATCCAAAATCTCCTTTGAATCCTTGGGCTTTTATACGAGTAAAAAATGAAGCTATTACCTTAAAAGCTTCTCTTGAAAGCATATTGCCTGCTATCCAAAGAGGTGTTATAGGATATAATGATTGTACCGATGGAAGTGAAGAAATAATTCTAGAATTTTGCAAACAATATCCTTCATTTATACCAATAAAATATCCTTATGAAATTCAAATTCAAAACCCAAAATCAGAAGAAAATAAACTCTATAGCTATTATAATTATGTTGCAAGTTTTATACCAAAAGATGAGTGGCTTATAAAAATAGATGTGGATCATATCTATGATGCTAAAAAACTTTATAAAAGCTTCTATATACCAAAAAACAAATATGATGTAATTAGTTATTCAAGGGTTGATATTCACTATTTTAATGATAATTTTTTTCTTTGTAAAGATAATAATGGCAATATATTGAAAGAACCAGGAGATTGCTTGCTTATCAATAATTATAACTTAAAATGGAAAGAAGTATTAATTGACAGAATCAATAACAATTGGAAAAAAGCAACAAAACAAAGTTTTTCTTCAAATATACACTCTTTAGAGCAATTAAAGTATAAACACAGGATATTATTTCACACTGAATTAAATAATTATCATTTTCCTTTTTTAAAAAAACATAGAGCTCAAGATATTTATAAATATAATTGGATAAGTATTGAAGAATTTAAAAAATTCTATTTACAAAATATTAATCATAAAATAGAACCTTCTATGATTTCAAAAGAAACTCTAAAAAAAATATTCTTAACATTGTTTTAAAAATTTTTTATATTTAAATAAAATTTTTAAAGTTAAAATATTTATTTTAGCTAACAATGTAACCATTAATTTTGTTCTTTTTATTTTATATATTTGAATATATAGCAAATATTTAATTAGCACATAGAGAACGCTACAATACTTGTTTAAAATATAATTTTGCCTTAAATAGTTTAAAACCAACTGCAACTCTTGAATATTATTTTTAACAAGCACTTCATTCTTAGTATTACAAATTGAATTATTATTAGGCACGTAATGATATAAATTACAGTTCATATATGCTATTTTTTGAGCTTGACTTAACATTGGATAATATAACAATACATCTTCAGCCATATTGATTTTAACATCTTTCTCGAGTTTTAAACTCGCAAAAGCTTCTAAATACAATTTCTTTCTTATAAGTTTCCCCCACATAGTCCAATATAAATTTTTCTTTGCAATAATTTTTTTCACAAACTCTTTTTTGCTATAAAAACCAGAATTAAAGTCAAACTTTTTATATGAAATAACATTACTTTCAACAATAGCATTGAAAAACACTAAATCAACTTCATCCTGTTCATCTAAAATTTTTATACACTCTTCACAAGCATTTAGTTCCAAATAATCATCAGGATCTAAAAACATTATATAAGGAGAGTTTGCTACTTTCACACCTTCATATCTTGCTCTTAAAAGACCTAAGTTTTTTTCATTGTGGATTATTTTTATTCTTTTGTCTTTTTTAGAGTATTCTTTGGCTATACTTATACTATTATCATTTCCACAATCATCAACTACAATTATTTCTATATCTTTAAAAGTCTGATTGATACAGCTTTCTATTGCCCTTGCTATATATTGTTCCACATTATAAGTTGGTAAGATGATTGAAATTTTAAACATATTTATTCCTTATTTTATTATAATTTAATTATAACATAAAATCTATTTTGATAAAATCGTTAAAAATAAATCTTGATGGAAAATAATCATGAAAAAAGTTATTATTGCTGGAAATGGACCAAGTTTAAAAGAAATTGATTATTCAAGGCTACCAAATGATTTTGATGTATTTAGATGTAATCAATTTTATTTTGAAGATAAATACTATCTTGGTAAAAAATGCAAAGCAGTGTTTTACACCCCTGGTTTCTTCTTTGAGCAATACTACACTTTAAAACATTTAATCCAAAATCAAGAATATGAGACCGAACTAATTATGTGTTCTAATTACAACCAAGCTCATCTAGAAAATGAAAATTTTGTAAAAACTTTTTACGATTATTTTCCTGATGCTCATTTAGGATATGATTTTTTTAAACAACTTAAAGAATTTAATGCTTATTTTAAATTTCACGAAATTTATTTCAATCAAAGAATTACCTCAGGAATCTATATGTGTGCAGTAGCTATAGCTCTAGGATACAAAGAAATTTATCTTTCGGGAATCGATTTTTATCAAAATGGATCATCTTATGCTTTTGATACCAAACAAGAAAATCTTTTAAAACTAGCCCCTGATTTTAAAAATGATCGCTCACACTATATCGGACACAGCAAAAATACAGATATAAAAGCTTTAGAATTTCTAGAAAAAACTTACAAAATAAAACTATATTGCTTATGTCCTAACAGTCTTTTAGCAAATTTTATAGAACTAGCGCCAAATTTAAATTCAAATTTTATCATACAAGAAAAAAATAACTACACTAAAGATATACTCATACCTTCTAGTGAGGCCTATGGAAAATTTTCAAAAAATATTAATTTTAAAAAAATAAAAATTAAAGAAAATGTTTATTACAAGTTGATAAAAGATCTATTAAGATTACCTAGTGATATAAAGCATTATTTCAAAGGAAAATAAATGAAAGAAATAAAAATACAAAATATAATCATAAGTGAAGAAAAAACACCCTTAGTCGTGCCTGAAATAGGCATTAATCATAATGGCAGTTTAGAACTAGCTAAAATTATGGTAGATGCAGCCTTTAGCGCAGGTGCTAAGATTATAAAGCATCAAACCCACATCGTTGAAGATGAGATGAGTAAGGCCGCTAAAAAAGTAATTCCTGGTAATGCAAAAATAAGCATTTATGAGATTATGCAAAAATGTGCTTTAGATTATAAAGATGAGCTAGCACTTAAAGAATACACAGAAAAATTAGGTCTTGTTTATCTTAGCACACCTTTTTCTCGTGCAGGTGCAAACCGCTTAGAAGATATGGGAGTTAGTGCTTTTAAGATTGGTTCAGGTGAGTGTAATAATTATCCGCTTATTAAACACATAGCAGCCTTTAAAAAGCCTATGATAGTTAGCACAGGAATGAATAGTATTGAAAGTATAAAACCAACTGTAAAAATCTTATTAGACAATGAAATTCCCTTTGTTTTAATGCACACGACCAATCTTTACCCAACCCCACATAATCTTGTAAGATTAAACGCTATACTTGAATTAAAAAAAGAATTTTCTTGCATGGTAGGCTTAAGCGACCACACAACAGATAATCTTGCGTGTTTAGGTGCGGTTGCACTTGGTGCTTGTGTGCTTGAAAGACATTTTACTGACAGCATGAATAGAAGTGGCCCTGATATAGTTTGTTCTATGGATACAAAGGCTTTAAAAGAGCTAATTATGCAAAGTGAGCAAATGGCTATAATGAGAGGAAATAATGAAAGCAAAAAAGCAGCTAAACAAGAACAAGTTACAATTGATTTTGCTTTTGCAAGCGTAGTTAGCATTAAAGATATTAAAAAAGGCGAAGTTTTATCTATGGACAATATCTGGGTTAAAAGACCTGGACTTGGTGGAATTAGTGCGGCTGAATTTGAAAATATTTTAGGCAAAAAAGCATTAAGAGATATAGAAAATGATACTCAGTTAAGCTATGAGGATTTTGCGTGAAAAAAATCCTTTTTATAACAGGTACTAGGGCTGATTATTCTAAGATTAAATCTTTAATGTACAGGGTGCAAAACTCAAGCGAATTTGAGCTTTACATCTTTGCAACAGGAATGCACTTAAGCAAAAATTTTGGCTATACAGTTAAAGAGCTTTATAAAAATGGCTTTAAAAATATTTATGAATTTATAAATTATGATAAATATTATCAAACCGATAAGGCTTTAGCCACTACAATTGATGGATTTTCAAGATATGTAAATGAGCTAAAACCTGATTTAATCGTAGTGCATGGAGATAGAATCGAGCCTTTAGCAGCAGCTATTGTTGGAGCATTAAATAATATCTTAGTAGCACACATTGAAGGTGGAGAGATTTCAGGAACTATTGATGATAGCTTACGCCACGCTATATCAAAACTAGCACATATTCATTTAGTAAATGATGAGTTTGCAAAAAGGCGTTTAATCCAACTTGGAGAAGATGAAAAATCTATTTTTATTATAGGTTCTCCTGATTTAGAACTTTTAAACGATAATAAAATTTCACTTAATGAAGCAAAAAAATATTATGATATAAATTATGAAAATTATGCTTTACTTATGTTTCATCCTGTTACAACTGAAATTACAAGCATTAAAAATCAAGCAGATAATTTAGTAAAAGCACTAATACAAAGTAACAAAAATTATATTGTTATTTGTCCAAATAATGATTTAGGCTTTGAATTAATCTTGCAAAGCTATGAAGAACTTAAAAATAACCCTAGATTTAAGCTTTTTCCATCGCTTAGATTTGAGTATTTTATAACTTTGTTAAAAAATGCTGATTTTATAATAGGTAATTCAAGTTGTATTTTAAAAGAGGCCTTATACTTAAAAACAGCAGGGATTTTAGTTGGCTCTAGGCAAAATGGAAGACTTGGCAATGAAAATACACTAAAAGTTAATGCAAATAGCGATGAAATACTAAAAGCTATTAACACCATTCATAAAAAACAAGATCTATTTAGCGCTAAGTTAGAGATTTTAGATAGCTCAAAATTATTTTTTGAATATTTATTAAGCGGAGAATTTTTTAAACTCAGCACGCAAAAAGTTTTTAAGGATATAAAATGAGCTTAGCAATAATCCCTGCTCGTGGTGGCTCAAAGGGTATTAAAAATAAAAATTTGGTTTTATTAAACAATAAACCTTTAATTTACTACACCATTAAAGCTGCACTAAATGCTAAAAGCATTAGTAAAGTCGTTGTAAGCAGTGATAGTGATGAAATTTTAAATTATGCAAAAAGCCAAAATGTTGATATTTTAAAACGCCCAATTAGCCTTGCACGAGATAATATTACAAGCGATAAAGTGCTTTTACATGCTCTAAAATTTTACAAAGATTATGAAGATGTAGTTTTTTTACAACCCACTTCGCCGCTAAGAACAAATATTCATATTGATGAGGCTTTTAATCTTTATAAAAATAGCAATGCAAATGCCCTAATTAGCGTAAGCGAATGTGATAATAAAATTCTAAAAGCCTTTGTTTGCAATGATGGTGGCGATTTAGCAGGGATTTGTAATGATGAATATCCTTTTATACCAAGGCAAAAATTGCCTAAAACTTATATGAGCAATGGTGCAATTTATATTTTAAAGATAAAAGAATTTTTAAACAATCCTAGCTTTTTACAAAGCAAAACTAAGCATTTTTTAATGGATGAAAGCTCAAGTTTAGATATTGACTGTTTGGAGGATTTAAAAAAGGTTGAACAGATATGGAAAAAATAACCTTAAAATATATTAAAAATATATTAAAAATATATTAAAGCAATATAATATTTATACAAAAACTTACATAGAAAATCCTAGAAGATTTTCAAGACTAAAAACCAAAGATTTTATAACCATTCCATTGGAAAACAATCAATTAGAGAGTGCGGGGGGGGATAGAAGAATATTGTGCTTTTAAATTTAGCAATATCTTACATGAAATGGGTTCATTTTCTTTTAGTGGATCTTTTCTACCTCATTATGTAAAAGTTGGAAGGTATTGTTCAATTGCTGATGGGGTTTCTATGTTTAACTTTCAACACCCTATGGATAGAATCAGCACTGCAAGTTTTACCTATGAAACAAATCATAGTTTTATTAACGATGCTTGTCAAAATCACATCAACAAAACATTTCCTATAGTTAACCATAATCCAAGCTCATCAATAACGCATTTAATTATACAAGATGATGTTTGGATAGGAAAAGATGTTTTGCTTAAACAAGGGTATCACACTTGGGACTGGATGTGTCATAGGACAAAGAGCTGTAGTTACTAAAGATGTACCACCTTATGCTATAGTTGCAGGAATTCCAGCCAAAATTATCAAATATAGATTTGATGAAAAAACAATAGAAAGATTATTAAAAATTCAATGGTGGAGATATCATTTTGCTGATTTTTATGATATTGATCTTAATTTAAAAATAAACCAATATCTTGACCTACTAGAAGAAAAAATCATAAAAAAATCAATTTCCTACTATAATCCAAATAAACTTTATTTTAGAGATATTTTAGAACTAAAATCAAAAAATTTAATCTATTTTAATCTATTTTTCACCCCTACTTCCTCTCTCTTTAAAACTTCAAATAATTTCTGATGAAATTTATCATGTGCAAACTCTTTGGATAGTTTTTTTATGATTTCATTACTTTTCTTTTTATCATGATAATTTTGATTTAAAATTTCTTTATTTTTGTTTTCATATCTTCCATTTGGATTAAATTCATAATGATAAATGCAAATTTTAAAAACGGCTATTTTCTCACAAAACATAAAATAAACATAACAAAAAAGTACATCTTCGCCGTAACTCAAACGCTCATCTATTTTATTTTTTTCAAAACTTTTTAAGATGATATCTTTTCTAAAACACTTCGCCCAAACCGACCAGCAAAAATGCCTTTGTTTGCTTAAGAATTCTAAAAATTCCTTTTGATTAAAAACTTCATCTTGTTTAAAACGATAAAATTGTTTGGTTTTTACTCTATGCACAAAGGCATCAAAACAAAGCAAATCAAAACCTTTTTTCATCTCTTTAAACGCTATTTCACAAGCATCAAGCGTCAAAAAATCATCACTATCTAAAAACATTATAAAATCAGAACTAGAATGTAAAACTCCCAAATTTCTACTTGCAAAAGTGCCTAAATTTTCCTCATTTTGAAAGATTTTTATCCTTGGATCTTTTTTAGCAAATTCTAAAACTATATTTAAACTATTATCTTTACTTTTATCATCAATAATCAAAATTTCAATATCTTTTAAAGTCTGATTTATACAACTTTGCAAAGCCCTTGAAATAAAATCACAAGAATTAAAAAGCGGGATTATGATCGAAAGTTGTGGCATATTTTTCCTAAATTTTGTTAAAATAATAAAAACAATTCTATCAAAGTTTAGGAAATTTATGAAAATTTTTATACATCTTCCCACTTGGCTAGGCGATGCAGTGATGGCTTCACCTGCTTTATACGCCATAAAAGAACATTTTAAAAATGCCCAATTTATCCTTTATGGATCTTTGGTTTCCACAGCACTTTTTAAAGAATTTCCTAATTCTAAAATCATCATAGAAAATAAACTATCCCGTTATAAACAAGCTCTATCTTTACGCAAAGAACTTGGTAAAATCGATCTTAGCTTTGCTTTTAGATCTGCGTTTTCTTCTAAGATTATCTTGCACATTCTTAAAACGAAACAAAGATATTTTTTTGACAAAAACAAGCACAAAGAAGAACATCAAGTTTTAAAATACCTTTATTTTATAGAAAACTCACTTAGCATAAAAGCTCATTCTAAAGACTTAAAGCTTCCCTTTAAGCTAAAATTTCAAAACCCTCTTATCTTAAACAATGGTAAAAAAATTCTAGGATTCAACCCTGGCGCAAGCTTTGGAAGTGCAAAAAGATGGGATGCGAGTTATTTTGCTAAAGTGGCTTTAAATTTCAGCCAAAGTCATGAAATTTTAATCTTTGGTGCAGGAAAAGTCGAACAAGAACTTTGTAATGAAATTTATCAAATTTTAAAAGAACAAAATATAAAAGTAAAAAATCTTTGCAATAAAACCACCATCAAAACCCTTTGTCAAAATATCGCTTTTTGCGATCTTTTCATCACAAATGACAGTGGTCCTATGCACCTAAGTGCGGTTTATAAGGTAAAAACCGTGGCTATTTTTGGCCCTACGAAATTTACTCAAACTTCACCTTGGCAAAATGAAAACGCAAAATTAGTACACTTAGATCTAGCTTGTATGCCTTGTATGCAAAAAATCTGCCCTTTAAAACACCACAAATGCATGAAAGATTTAAAGCCTCAAAGGGTTATAGAAGAAGCTAGAAATTTACTTAAAAACCCTCATCTATAATCTGACAAAGTGTGTGTATGATTAAAATGTGTATTTCTTGAATTCTAGCCGTATCATCGCTTGGCACAACAAGATTATGATCACAAAGCTTATTCATCATTCCACCGCCCTTTCCACTAAGCCCTAAACAAAGCATATTAAGTTCTTTTGCTTTTTTAAAAGCTTCTAAAACATTGGGACTTTTTCCACTGGTTGAAATGCCGATTAAAACATCATTTTCATTTCCTAAAGCCTCCACTTGTCTTGAAAAAACAAACTCAAAACCATAGTCATTTCCTATAGCACTAAGCGCTGAAGTATCGGTTGTAAGTGCTATACCTGCTAAAGCCTTGCGTTCTTTTTTATAACGCCCACTAAGTTCAGCTGCAAAATGCTGTGCATCAGCTGCACTTCCACCATTTCCGCAAATTAAAATTTTACCACCTTTTTTAAGACATTCACATAAAAGCTCACCTACTTTAGCGATTTGTCCTTTTAAAATTTCACTTTCTTGAACGATTTTTTGATGCTCTTGCCATTCTTTTTCTACTAAATTTATCATTTTTTATCCTTAATCTTTTCTATAATCTTACTCGTACTAAATCCTTCTTCAAAATCGATTAATTCAACTCTTGAAACCAAATTTGAACCTACAACAAGTTTATCTTTATAATCAGCTCCTTTAACCAAAATATCAGGCTTTAAAAAGCTTATAAGTTCTAAAGGTGTGTTTTCATCAAAAATCACTACAAAATCTACAAAATAAAAAGCTGCCAACATACAAGCTCTTTGAAACTCTGAATTTACAGGACGACTCTCGCCTTTGAGTCTTTTCACACTCGCATCTGAGTTCAAACCTACAATCAAAATATCGCCTAATCTTTTAGCTTTCTCAAGATATTTTATATGTCCAAAATGCACGATATCAAAACAACCATTTGTAAAAACAATCTTTTTATCATTTTGTTTTAAAAGCGTTAAAAGCTCTTCTTTATTTTTGATCTTTTTCTCAAAACTCATACTTTTAAAACTTCTAATCTCATCAAAACTCACACTCACACTACCTATTTTACTTACCACAACGGCTGCAGCTTCATTGGCAAGTTCACAAGCTTTAAAAATTTCAATCTCATTTGCCAAACAAAAAGCCAAAACGGCAATCACACTATCGCCCGCTCCTGTTACATCATAAACTTCTAAGGCTTTAGCAGGTGCGATTTTTAAACCCTCATCAAAAAGCGCAATCCCCGCTTCTGAAAGAGTGATGATAGAATAACGCAAAGAAAAATCTTCTTTTAATTTTTTAATCCCTTTTTCTAAATTTTCACCCTCTAAATTTTCAAATTTCAAAGCTTCTAAAGCTTCTTTTTTATTAGGCGTGAGTAAGGTTGCACCGCTATATTTACTAAAATCACTGCCTTTAGGATCAACTAAAACAGGAATATTTAAAGCCTTAGCCTTTTTTATCACAGCCTTGCAAACCTTAGGCGTTAAAATACCCTTAGCATAATCGCTTAAAACCACAGCTTTAAAATCTTTAATCTTTTCATCAAACAAAGCAATAAGCTCATTTTCAAGCAAAATCTCACTTATGTCTTCTTCATCTAGTCTTAAAACCTGCTGATTGTGTGCCATAATGCGATTTTTAAAAGGGGTTTTGCGTCCTTTTTGGATCAAAAATTCTCCTTTTAAATTTTCTTGTAAAAATTTCCCACTCTCATCATCACCCACAACACCAAGCGCAAAAACATCAGCCCCTAAACTTTTTAAATTTGCATAAACATTCGCAGCCCCGCCCAATCTTTTATCTTCCTTAAGAGTTTTAGCTACCAAAACAGGGGCTTCAGGACTGATACGCGAACAATCACACCAAGTGTAATTATCCACCATAAAATCCCCTATAATTAAAATTTTAGGTTTTTTCTGGCTTAAAAACTCAAGCATTTACTTCCTTTTCAAAAAGTCTTTTTATCTCATCTAAATAATCTTTAATCCCCTCTTCAAGACTAAATTTTGGCTGATAATCCCAAGTTTGATCTAGTTTTGCTTCAGTATGGAATTGATAAGATTTTACATAAGGATTTGGGATATATTCACAAGGCAAATCAGTCTTTAACTCTTTTTGCAAAATATCAACTATATCTTGAAAGGTTCTTGCTTTACCACTGCCTACATTATAAACCCCGCATTTTGAATCAAGGGCGATTAAATTAGCACTAATAACATCTTTAATATAAGTAAAATCTCTATAAATTTGATCACTTCCTTCAAACAATCGTGGATTTTTTCCTGCTAAAATTTGATGGCCAAATTGCAAAACCATAGAAGCGGTTTTGTTTTTATAAAATTCGCCTTTTCCATAAACATTAAAATATCTAAGTCCTACCAAATGAGCTTTATCGTAGTATTTTTTCGCTAACTTATCCATCATCAATTTTGAAAAAGCATAAGGATTTTTTGGTTCTTCATCTTTACCTACAGTTTGTGGACTTTTTGCATCACCATAAACCGAAGCTGAACTTGCATAAATAAGCTTTGCATTAAGATCTATGCTAAGTTCTATAAAATCTTTAAAAGTATTTAAATTGGTTTGTAAAACCTTAGTTTGATCAAAAACCGTAGTGTCTGAAATTGCTGCTTGATGAAAAATAATCTCTGGCTTAAAATCTTCAATCTTTTTTAAAACTTTTTCATCGTTAATATCACCTGCAAAAAGCTCTCCATCAAATTTAAGTAAATTTTTAAAATGCCCAAAACTTTGTAAATTTCCATTTTCAAAAGTCGCATTGCTACGCATTTTATCAATGATTAAAATTTCATGTTTTTCTTGCAAATTTAAAGCCAGTTGCGAACCTATAAATCCTGCACCACCTGTGATTGCTACTCTCATTTAAATGTCCTTTTCTTTAAAAAAGCTCAAAATTTCTTTTAAATTTTGAAATTGTCTAAAAAAATCGCCTTCTTTTTTTTCTTCATTTACCAAAATCAAAGTGCCAATATTAGCATTTAACCCTGCTTGCATATCGCTTAGATTATCTCCGATAAAAATAGAATTTTTCATATCTAAATTAAACTCATCTTTTGCTTTTAAAAGCATTCCTGCTTTAGGTTTGCGACATTCACAACCTTCTAAATGCGGACAATGATAAATTTTATCAATTTTTATACCTTGTTTAGTAAATTCTTTAAGCATATAATCACAAAGCTTAAAAAAATCACTTTCCTTATAATATCCTCTTGCAATGCCTGATTGATTTGTCGCTATAAAAAGCAAATATTTTTTAGCTAAAAAATATCTACAAAGTTCAAAAATTCCATCACAAAATTCAAAATCTTCTATTTTATAGACATATTTTTTATCTATATTAATCACACCGTCTCTATCTAAAAATAATGCTTTTGTTTTCATAAAAAACATTATAATATAGCTTTTTTGAAAAGAAAATAAACATTATCTTTATTTTCTTAAGATTTTTATAAAAATAAAGATATATAATATCTAGCAATCTAATTTTTACTGAGGAGAAATCAAATGAAAAAATTATTAGTAGTTTCTGCTTTGGCATGTCTTGGTGTTTCTGCTTTTGCTGCAGATGGTGCTACACTTTTTAAAAAATGCGCAGTATGCCATGGTGCAAATGCTGACAAAGTTTACTTAAACAAAGTTCCAGCCTTAAAAACTCTTTCTTCTGCTGAAAGACTTCAATACATGAAAGAATATTCAGAAGGTAAAAGAAATGCTTATGGTCAAGGTGCGATCATGAAACTTAACCTTAAAGGTTTAACTGAAGAAGATTTTAAAGCTATCGAAGCTCATATTGAAACTTTAAAATAATTTCTAAAAAAGGCTTTCCTTTTTAAGAAAGCCTTTTTTTATCCAAAGCTTCTTTTTTACGTCTTTCTAATTCTATAGCATCACCTAAAGAATCCTCATCATCATTTAAAGTAGTAAATTTATAATCATCATCAAATTGCTTATTTTTAATCCCCCAAAGCAAAGTTGCCAAAATGATAAAAAACGCTAAGATAGAAACTCCTATCATCATCATGATTATACTATTCATTCTTTAATCCTTAAAGCATTTAAAACGACTATTATACTACTAAAAGACATAGAAATAGCAGCAAATAAAGGATTTATCATACCCAAAAAAGCCAAAGGTATGGTGCAAGCATTATAAAACAAAGAAAAAGCAAGATTTTGCTTGATAATTTTAAAGGTGTTTTTAGATAATTTGATGGCTTTTTTTAAAGAAAGCAAGTCATTTTTCAAAAGCAAAACATCACTACTTTCTATAGCTAGATCACTTCCTTCTCTTAAAGTCATTGAAACACTTGCGTATTTTAAAGCTAGTGCATCATTTACCCCATCACCTACAAATAAAACTTTGTAATTTTTACTTAAATTTTCTATAGTTTTCATCTTATCTTCAGGCAAACAAGAAGCTTGATAATTTTGAATTTCTAACTTTTTAGCGATTTTTTCCACTGCTTTTTGATGATCGCCACTGAGTATCATTAATTCTTTCTTTTCTTTTTTAAGATAAGCGATAAGCTCTTTTGCACCTTCTCTTAAAACACTATCAAACTCAAAAAAAGCTAAAATTTTACCTTCCTTGGTAAAAATAAAATGCGTATTATCAAATTCTTTAGCCACAATACCCTTTTCTTGCAAAAATTTAGAACTTCCGCCTAAAAGCAACTCTTCATTTAACTCAGCACTTAAACCTTTAGCTTGAATACTCGAATGCTTTTTAAAATCCAAATTTAAATCCTTAGCTCCTTTTTGCTTTAAATACGACGCAATATTTTGAGATATAGGATGTTTAGAAAGTTTTACAAAATTATAAAGCTCATTTAAATCAAGCGCTTTATCTAGAAAAACCTCTTTAAGTTCAAGCTCTATTTTGGTTAAAATACCCGTTTTATCAAACACCACACAATCACATTTGCTTAAATCCTCTATCACGCTAGAACTTTTAAACAAAATATGTTTTTTCAAAGCTCTACCTAAAGCTACAAGATTGCTCACGGGCGTTGCTAAAGCCAAAGCACAAGGACAAGCGATAATCAAAACTGCAATCGCATTAACTAAAGAAATTTCAAAACTCTCTTCCTTATAAAAAAACCAAAAAGCAAAACAAATAAAAGCAATCAATAAAACCGTTCTAGAAAAATAAGCCAAAAGACTATTAACCAAACTTTCAAGTTTTGCTTTTTTAGAGCTTGCAAGTTCTAAAAGCTGGATAATTTGACTGAGTTTTGAATCTTTGTAAAGCTTTGTTGCTTCATACTCCACACTTCCATCAAGCACTATACAAGCTGAAAAAATTTCATCTTCTTTTTGTATGAGTTTTGGGGTATTTTCTCCATTTAAAGAAGAAGTATCCACGCTCATTTCACCACTTTTACAAATCCCATCGATTAAAATTTTATCTCCAGTTTTAAGCAAAATTCTATCCCCCAAACAAACCTTTTGCACTTCTTTAGAGACAAATTCTTTACCATTGAAAACTAAAACTTCATTTTGCAAAAAATCATTAAGCCCATCTATAGTATCTAAAGCACGCTTTTTGCTAAACATCTCAAGATATTTACCTATAAAAACAAAGCAAATTATCATCGCCACAGAGTCAAAATACACTTCCCCTACCCTAAAAAACATGGCCCATAAAGAATAAACATAAGCCAAACTCGCTCCGCTAATCACCAATACATCCATATTTAAACTATGCATTTTTAAAGTTTTAAAAGCACTTTTATAAAAATGAGATCCCGTATAAAAAAGCACAGGAGAACAAAGGATAAATTCAGCAAAATTTAAAATATCCTTAGTATCCTTATCCATACCGCTAAAAAATCCTGCGTATTTTGCCACTGCTATCCACATGATATTCATCACACAAGCTATAGCCACAACAAGCTTAGAATAAAATTCCCTTTTTAGTAAATCCGCTTTTTTTGAAGCCTTGCTCGCATCATAAGCACTCGCTTTATAGCCTATGCTTTCAATAAGTCTTAAAATTTGCACCAAAGAAATGCTTTGCTCATCAAAAACAATGCGTGCTTTATGGTTTAAATGATTAATATCAAGTTCTAAAATTCCTTCTTGTTTGGTTAAAATTTTCTCATTAAGCCACACACAAGCTGCACATTCTATACCGTGTATCATGAGATAAATTTCACTAAATCCTTCTTTGGTTTTAGTGATAAACTCATCATAATTTTTCATTTCATTTTGAAAATTTACAGGGCTTAAAGTTTGATTTCCAAGCTTTTCATAAAACTCATCTAATCCACTTTCATGCAAAATTTCCCAAACGCTCTCACAACCTTTACAACAAAAAAATTTACCCTTATACTCTATCATTTGGGCTTGTTTATAATCAAGTTTGCAATGTTCACATTTCATAATCATTCTTTAAAAAAATATTTTTTATAATTATAAACAAATTTGACAAAAAGTGCATTTTTTTATTAAAATCACATTTTACAAAAATTATTCTGCTAAATCTTACGAGGACTTATGGAAAAAGAAAAAAAACAACATCAAAGAACCCACGTTCCAGTGGAAGGTTATAAAATCGAAGAATTAAAATTATTAGATTTAGAAAATCTAGTTAAAATCGCTAATGAATGTGAAATCGAAAACCCGAGAGAATTTCGCCGTCAAGAACTTATTTTTGAAATTTTAAAAGCACAAACAAAAAAAGGCGGTTTTATACTTTTTACAGGGATTTTAGAAATTTCTTCCGAAGGTTATGGCTTTTTAAGAGGTATGGACTCTAATCTTAGCGATAGTGTTAATGACGCTTATGTTTCAAATTCACAAATTAAAAAATTTGCTCTGCGTGTAGGCGATATCGTTACAGGACAAGTTAGAGAACCAAAAGATCAAGAAAAATACTACGCTCTTTTAAAAATCGAAGCGATCAATTATCTACCTTTACAAGAAGCCAAAGAAAGACCTTTGTTTGATAACTTAACCCCTATTTTTCCAACAGAAAAAATCAAACTCGAATACGATGCAATGAAGCTTACAGGTCGTGTTTTGGATCTTTTTACTCCTATAGGAAAAGGACAACGCGGGCTTATCGTTGCTCCACCACGCACAGGTAAAACAGAGCTTATGAAAGAACTTGCTACTGCTATTGCAAAAAACCACCCAGAAATGCATTTAATCGTACTTTTAGTCGATGAAAGGCCTGAAGAAGTTACCGATATGCAAAGATGTGTAAAAGGCGAAGTTTTTAGTTCTACTTTTGATTTACCTGCTTATAATCATGTGCGTGTAGCCGAACTCGTGATAGAAAAAGCCAAAAGAATGGTAGAAACAGGCAAAGATGTTATCATCTTACTTGATAGTATCACAAGACTGGCACGTGCTTATAACACCGCAACTCCAAGCAGTGGAAAAGTCCTAAGCGGCGGGGTGGATGCTAATGCCCTACACAAACCAAAACGCTTCTTTGGTGCAGCTAGAAATATAGAAAATGGAGGCTCTTTAACCATAGTTGCTACAGCTTTAATTGATACAGGTTCAAGAATGGATGATGTGATTTTTGAAGAATTTAAAGGCACAGGAAATAGCGAAATAGTTCTTGATAGAAATATCGCCGATAGAAGAATTTATCCTGCAATTAATATCATCAAATCAGGAACAAGAAAAGAAGAATTGCTCCAAGGCGTAGCAAATCTTCAAAAAATTTGGGCAATCCGTTCAGCGATTTCTCAAATGGATGATGTTGAAGCGTTGAAATTTTTATATTCTAAAATGCTTAAAACCAAAGACAATGTAGAACTTTTATCTATAATGAACGAGTAGAAAATGCTTCAAGCTTTAGCGATTAAATACAGACCAAAAACCTTTGATGAACTCATAGGACAAAAGACAGTTAGCGTAAGTTTAAAATACGCCCTAAATCATAATCGCTTAGCTCATGCTTATCTTTTTTCAGGACTTAGAGGAAGTGGAAAAACTTCAAGTGCTAGAATTTTTTCTCGTGCTTTAGTTTGCGAACAAGGACCAAGTGATACTCCATGTGGCACTTGCAAACACTGTCTTGCAGCACTTGAAGGCAAACATATAGACATTATAGAAATGGATGCTGCAAGCAACCGTGGGCTTGAAGATATACAAGCCTTAATCGAACAAACCAAATACACCCCTTCTATGGCAAGATTTAAAATTTTCATCATTGATGAAGTACATATGCTTACCCCACAGGCTGCAAATGCGCTTTTAAAAACCTTAGAAGAACCCCCAAGTTATGTTAAATTTATACTTGCAACCACAGATCCTTTAAAACTTCCAGCTACTGTGCTTTCAAGAACACAACATTTTCGCTTTAAACAAATTCCACAGAGTGAAATTTTAAATCATCTTAAAGAAATTTTACTTAAAGAAAATGTTAAATTTGAAGAAGAAGCTTTAAAATTTATAGCAAGAAGCGGCAATGGATCTTTAAGAGATACTTTAACCTTGCTTGACCAAGCTATTATTTTTTGTCAAAATGAAATCAGCATTAGTAAAATTACAGATATGTTAGGCTTTTTAGATCCTCAAAAAATCAAAGCCTTTTATCAGGCTATCTTAACAAAAGACAAGGAAAAAGTTTTTGCGTATTTAGAGGAATTACAAGACTATGAAGCCTCAAGCGTGATTGATGAAATGCTTTTTTATTTAAAAGAAAGTTTTTTTGCAAAAAGTACAGAATTTTCTACTTTAATTTATGAAAGATTTTTCCGTATTTTATCAAAAGCTAAGAATATGCTTTGCGATGATGATGGCTTTACGCTTTGTGTTATGGCTTTTATGATGATGGAAGCAAGTCATTTAAAAGAAATTGACGCACAAATCCAAGAAATCAAACAAGAAAATACAACAAATATTATACCTAGGATCACACCTTCTCCTATCATACCTCATCTTGAGAAAAAAACAGAAAAAAATGCTTATGAAATCTTACTTGATAGTATTTATGATAGGGATTTTGATCTTGCAGAATGCTTTAAACAAAGTACAAATTTTATTAGTTTTGAAAACAATACTTTAAATATAAACTCAAACGCACAAGGACAAAATCGCGATACACTCAATAAAGGTTTTAAACTCATACAAGAACTTTTTAAGGCTAAATTTGGGGAAAATGCTAAAATTAATGTGCAAAAAGTACTAACAATTGATGAAAATAAGCTTCAATCCTTAACTCAAGAATTACCAAACAATGAAAATAAAAACATAGATATTCAAAGTTCTATTAATATGCTTAAAGAAGGGGCCAAAAAATTTGACCCACAAGAAGATCTTAAAGAGGCTCTTAAAGATTGTTTTGGAGAGCCTAGTATAGAAAATTAATCATCATTTTTAAGAGAGATGAAAATCAAAGCTAAAAACATATAAGTTACCAATCTTGTAGTATCAGGTAAACCGTTCTAAACCTTACTCATCCACATTCCAAACCATTCTGCAACAACTACTTGGAAGGCAAAAAACCATAAAATACACAAGTTAAAGAAATAATCCCAAAAAATCTTAGCATTATGAAAGCTTTGAGCATCTAAATTTCTAGCTTTAACATATCATAAGCACCTTTTTTAGAGCTGTTAAGGCAATAAAAGTTTCAAAAAGAATAATTGCTATATAGCCTATATGATGAATCACGGGAGAAGTAATAGCCATATAAACTATAGCATTACCTAAATAAATCAGGCTTTGTATCCATACTCATCACATGCGAAACAAATTGGAAATTAGAATTGTAATCTGTCACATTTCCAAAAACCACTATACCTGCTAACGATGCAACGGTAAGCAAAATAATAATTTTTGAAAATCTAATCATTTTGCTTATGCAAAAACATTTTTGTTGCATTTATACTCCTTTAATAATATATTTTTATAATATTAATTATATATAATATATTATTAATAAAAATTAAATTTTTAAATTCTTTTAAGTCTTAAAGAATTAAGCACTACAGTAACAGAACTAAAACACATTGCAAGTGCTGCTATATGAGGACTTAAAGTGATAAAAGGTATAAATCCTGCCGCGATAGGAATGCAAAGCACATTATAAATAAAAGCCCAAAAAAGATTTAGCTTAATAATACCGCGTGTTTTTTTAGCAAGTTTAAAACATTTAAAAATCGCTGATAAATCATCTTTTATCAAGATAAAATCTCCTGTTTTTTTAGCAAGTTCATTTGCTTTTGAAAAACTCATACTCACGCTTGCAGCAGATAAAGCCGCCGCATCATTGATCCCATCTCCTACAAAAAGAGTTTTTTCAAATTTTTGGATGATTTGTAGTTTTTCTTCACTCTTAAGTTGAGCGTGAAATTCGTCTATTTGTAATTCTTTGGCTATTTTTTCTACATTTTTTACATGATCACCACTTAAAATAAAAGTTTTAAGATTTTGCTTTTTTAAATTTAACACAAGCTCTTTGGCTCCATCTTTTAAAGCATTGCTTAACAAAACACCGCCTAAACACTTTTTATTCTTAGCAAAATACACCCTAACATATTCTTTAAAAGTATCAAAAAAGATATCACTTTCTTTTGTGTCAATTTCATTTTCGTGTAAAAACTGTGCATTGCCTACGAGATAATTATCATTATCTTCTTTGTATTTTATACCAGAACCCACAATCACTCTTCCCTCACCCTTTAAATCAAAAAAATGATCTTTATGTAAAGCCTTAGCTATAGGATGAGAGCTTAAACTTTCAATTTGACATAATTTATCAAAATCATCTTTAGAAAGATTGTGTTTAAAAATACTCAAATTTTCCTTTGTTAATGTACCTGTTTTATCAAAAAAAGCATACTTAACTAAGGCTAATTTTTCTAAAGCAGCAGGATTTTTAATAAGAATGAAATTTTTTGCCGCATTTGCACTTGCCACAACCAAAGCTATAGGCGTTGCAAGACCTAAAGCACAAGGACAAGAGATCAAAAGCACAGCACAAGAGTGTAAAAAAGCTGTATTTAAATCTGCTTTTAGCACCCAAAAAACAAAAACTAAAAAAGCAAAAAATATTATACCCCCTACAAAGTATTTAGAAATTTGATCTGCTAAATTTACCAAAGGACTTTTGATACTTCCTGCTTCAAAAACTAGATTTTTGATTTGTTCTAAAGTACTATCCATAGCCTTTTTGTTTGCTTTGATCCTTAAAGCACCATTTAAAACTACTGCTCCTGCTTGAACTTCATCGCCTTCTTTTTTTAAAACAGGCAAAAACTCCCCATTTAAAAAACTCATATCAAGCTCTGCACTCCCTAAAAGCACTACTCCATCTGCAACAATGCTTTCTCCTTCTTTTACCAAAAGTACATCGCCACTTTTGACAAAAGAACTTGAAATTTCTTTGATACTTTCATCTTCAAGCAAAATTTTTGTCTTTTTTGTGTCTATATTTTCTAAAATTCTTTGATAATCTTGTGCCTTAAATTTAGCCTTACTTTCAAGATATTTTCCTAAAAGCACAAAGGAAATAATCATCATTGCACCACTAAAATACAAATCTTCTTCTTTAAAAATTTGCAAATACACTAAAAAAGAATACACAAAAGCACTCAAAGTCCCCAAAGCTACAAGAGTATTCATATCTAAATTTTTACTTTTAAACCCCAAAAAAGCATGAGAAAAAAAGTCTCTCCCACAATAAAATATCCCAAAAAAACTCAAAGCCATTTGAATATTTTGCGAAAAAGAACTTCTAACAAACATTTCAAAATACATAATAATCACACTCAAAACTATACTTAAGAGCAAATTTTTTCTTAATTCTAAGTGTTTTTTTGCCTTGTATGCGTTCAAGCTTTGTTCATCTTCTAAAATTTCAAAGCCTAAATTTTGAATTTTTGCGATGATATCCTTGCGTTTTTCTTGATCTTCAAGTAAAAAAACCCCGCTAGAATTCACATAAGAAACACTAGCATCTTTAACACCACCAATTTTTTTACAAGCTCTTTCTATAGCGTTAGAACAATTAACGCAAGTCATTTTACCTATTTTTATACGCAATTCTTCCATTATAAACGCTCTACGATCTCAAAACCTAAATCTTGAAATTCTTTCGTAAAATTTGATACTTGATTTTCTTCTAAATTTAAACTTAAAATTTTTTGCTCCAAATCCACTTCTATATTTCCAAATTCATCTTCAAGAGAATTTTTGATCAAATTTACACAATTCATGCAATTAACATTTTTTACTTTAAATTTCATTTTCACTCCTTATAGGTTGTATGGTAATGTGCCCGATTTCAAATTCATGTAGTAACTTATGGGATAAATCCTGAGATAGTTTTTCAAATTCCTTTAGATCACAAACTTTCACTTTTAAATGCATAGAAGCTACTAGCATTTTATTGGTAATTTGAGCAATATGCAAATCCACTACCTCATCCACACTAGGATTTAAAAGCAAAACTTGTCTTACTTTTTCTATATCCACAGGAGAACTTTCAAGCAAGACATTAGCGCTTTGTTTAAGCAAGATAATCGCCCATCTTAAAAGCAAGATTGATAATACAATAGCTAAAATCGTATCTATATAAACAATACCGCTAAAATACACCACGATCCCACCTATAATAACCGCTAAAGAACCCAATAAATCGCTCATCATATGCAAAAAAGCGGACTTCATATTGACATTTTCTAAATTTGCACCCTTAAACATCATCAAAGCATTAATCCCATTTACCAAAAAGCCCAAAATAGCTACAATTATCATGGTTTTAGCATCAATTTCTTTTGGATTGATAAATTTTTCTATAGCCTCATAAATGATAAATAAAGCCAATAAAATAATGGTTAAAGCATTGATAAAAGTCACTAAAACTTCAAGACGAAAATACCCAAATGTCTTTTGATGATCTTGCCATTTTTCTACGGCTATAATGGCTAAAAAACTAAGAGCTAAGGAAAAAACATCAAAAAACATATGCAAAGTATCACTTAAAAGTGCCAAAGAATTTGAAAGGATTGAATAAATAAATTGCACAAGCATCATAGAAAAAGTCATTAAAAGAGAAATTTTTAAAATCTTTTTATCCACACTCCTTGCATCGGCATGGGAATGATGATGTTCATGAGAATGTTCTTCGTGATTATGATGACAAGATTTGTTAGCTAAAGGCTCGTGTGATAAAAATTTATACATCTTATATCCTTTTTTGCTTGACATTTTAAGATATTAAGCTAAAAAGGATATAAATATTTGTTATTTTTATAAAAATTAAAAGTCAAAAAGCTCGCCTAGCCAACTTTCTTTCTTTTTCTTTTTATAGTAATCATTATGCTGATGATAAGCTGAGTCATTATATCTTGACTCTTGTCTTGGAGCTTGGTTAAAATTTGCTGTATTAGGGACACTGCGTTCTATGATTTTGTCAAGTTCTCCACGATCAAGCCAAACGCCACGACACTTTAGACAATAATCAATCTCAACTCCACTCCTATCGCTCATAACCAAATCCACATTACAAACTGGACATAACATACAATACCTTTTTATTTTTTTTGATTTAAAATTATAAAAAGAAATATTAAACAAATTTACAACAAGTTTTAATGTTTTTTTACATGTCTAGTCATCATAAAACTTTGCTCAAAAAATATAAGTAAAGTAACACTCACTCCTATAGCTAGAGCCAAAGTCACAGAAACAGTTGTAAAAAAATAATCAAAAAATTGAACCAAAAATTCAGACTTAGCCTTCAAATCATCACTGCGTATAAAAGAAATAAGATACAAAATCGCTTTATAAGCATAAATTCCAGGTATCATAGGAATAAGAGCAGGAAAAGCGATGATTTCAGCAGGGGTTTTGATGATTTTTGCTAAAGCAATTCCTAAACATCCTATGCAAAATGAAGCAACAAAAGTTGCAATTGCTAAAGTTTGAAAATGAAAATATTCCACCAAAGTAAAACGAAGCCCATGTGCAATTGCCGCTAAAAGAGCGGATAAAATAAGGGTTTTTAAAGGTGGATTGCAAGCATAAGCAAAGCCAAATCCCGCCACAGCAGCAAAAAACATATCTCTTAAAATAAATTCAATCATCTTAAAATCCCAAAATCCGAAATACTAAGTGTCATGTAAATTCCAAGTGCTATACAACAAATCAAAATAGCCACGCTGATAATACGGCTAAGCCCCATTAAAATATGATCTTTTAATATATCAATCACAGAATTTATAAAAAATACCCCTGGTATAAGATACAAGATACTAGAACCCAAAGCCACATCAGAGGTATTGGTATATCCCATATCCAGTCCAAAAAATACAAACCACGATGAGACAAAAGAACAAAGGATGTATTGAATTCTTAAATCAATCTTTGCTTTAGTTAAAATATATCTTAACAACAATCCCACAAAAGTTGCAAAAAACACTAAAATTCCAGCGCCAAAATCACCACCAAAAAGCCTACAAAAAGCTGAATTTGCCATAGAAACAAATAAAAGATTAAGCAAATAAGAATGCTTTTTTTGTTGAGAAATTTGCTCAAAAACGACTTTTGCTTTTTCAAGATCGTATTTGTGATCATATATAGCCCAGCTTAAAGCACTTAAATCAAAAATAAGTTTAAAATTAACATGAGCATGATGATTGGGTATAACATAAGTTCTTTGAATGGAGTTATCATCCATATCTACAACATTTAAAGTAATATGATGAAAAAAGAAATTGATATTTATCTCATAGCCATAAACCTCAGCTATTCTTCCTACGCATTTTGCCACCCTAGCTGTATAAGTTCCAGCACCTAGCAAAGTTTTAGTATATACGATTAAAAAATTAGTTAATCTTTGTATATCAGGTTTTTCCATATTTTAATAATCTTTGATTGAATTTGTTATAATTATAGCAAATTTTAAAATAAATAAGGAGAAAAAATGGCAAAAATCGGTATAGTTGGTTTAGGTTATGTAGGAGCTGCTAGTGCTTATAGCATAGCTACTCAAGGAATTTGTTCAGAACTTTACTTATATGATATAAAGCAAGATTTAGCTCTAGCTCATGCAAGAGATTTGGAAGATATGTCAGCCATTCATTTTTCTTATACAAAAATTTTTCATGCGCTAAATTTAGAAAATTTAGCTTCTTGTGATATTATCATTTTAGCTTTTAGAAAAGAAAGTTTAAAAGAACTACCTAGTCGCTTAGTAGAACTTCAAAACAATATTCTCGAACTTAAAGACATTGTCTTAACCTTAAAAAATGCTAATTTTAAAGGCAAATACATTGTCGCAACAAATCCAAATGACACCATAACTTACTACACTCAAGCATTAAGCCAATTACCTAAAAATCATGTTTTTGGTAGTGGAACAAATTTAGATAGTTCAAGACTTAAGAAATTGTTAGCCAAAGATTTAAACATAAATTCAAAAGATATTTTTGCTTGTATGATTGGTGAACATGGAGATTCTCAGTTTGCAGCACTTTCTAATGCAAGCGTTTTAGGACAAAATTTATTAGATTTTTATAAGCAAAAATTAGGCAAAGATTTAGATATACAAGAACTCGAAAAAGCCGTGATTAGCGAGGGATATTTCATCTATGAACGCAAAGGAAGGACAGAATTTGGCATAGGAACTTCTTGTGCAAATTTAGCCAAAGCAATCCTAGAAGATAGAAAAAGTTTACATCCTGTAAGTGTGGTTTTTGATGATATAGCTTTTTCAATGCCCGCTATCATAGGAAAAGATGGTATAGAAAAGGTTTTTGAATTAAAATTCAATGAAAAAGAAAAAACAAAATTAGAAAATTCAAAACAACAAATCAAAAACGCTATACAAAGCGTAAAAGATAAAATTTAAGCCTTTTTAAAAGGCTTTTTGATTTTGATATAAATTAAACTTGCTAAAACCACAAAAACAATTATAATGATTAAAATTTGAGTTAAATAAGTTTTAATCAACTCTTCATTTTGCCCTATATAATAACCCAAAAATACAAGTATAGCCACCCAAATAGCACTACCAAGTGCAGTAAAAAGTATAAAATTTATAAGTTTCATTCTTACCAAACCTGCAGGCATAGAAATATACTGACGAATCCCTGGTAAAAGACGACAAGTAAAGGTTGAAAATTCCCCGTGTTTGTTAAAAAATTCTTCGAATTTAGCAAATTTAGCTTCATTTATACCAAAATACTTACCCCATTTTAATACAAAATTTTTGCCCCAAAAAAAGCAAATATAGTAATTAATCAAAGCCCCTAAAACAGAACCTAAAGTCCCACTAAGTATGCAAAGAGTGATATCAAGATCACCTTTATGTGCCAAATATCCAGCAGGTATCATAACAACTTCACTTGGAAAAGGTATAAAACAACTCTCTAAGGTCATTAGGATAATAATACCCAAATACCCCCAAGCACTAGCCGTCTCAACAATAAAAGAAATGATTTCTTGCATATTAGCCTTATTTGAAGAAAATTTTAAAAAATTGTAGCTTAAAAGATTAAATAGTAAAAAGCGGTTTTATACCGCTTTTTTTTATTTACCTGCAACTGAAACTTGATTTGGATTGTCCGCTGCACGAGCGATCATACACTCTTTTAAAACAGCAGCATCAGCTGGATCGCTAACTTTTTTATTAATCCAGCGTTCAACTTGTTTCATTGTTTTTGACTCTGGCTCTGGAGCTTCGTATTTTGCCATCAAACTTGCACAATCAGCCAAAGCAATGATAGGTAATAAACTTGCAAAAAGTATTTTTCTCATCTTTTGCTCCTTAGAATTTTACATTATACATTAACATGATATTATCAGCTCTTGCTTTATCTTTTTTCGCTCCACCAAATGGTAAGCCACGATTGCCCCAAATATTTTGGATATTAGTATAACTTAAGCGTAAGAATTGATATCTATCAAGTTGATAAATCACATAAAAATCATGTGCTGTTCCTCTTGTCATCCTTATATTAAGTGGATCGTTGATACTTGGACGGCTCATAGTATACCAGTATCTACTTCCCCAGAAGAACTCATACCCTACTTTTAAAGCCTTGGTAAAATCATAGCGTCCGCCTACATGCACAGCATAACCATCTTCTTCATTAAACTTGCCATTATAACCTTGTGTCTGAAGAATTCCACTTAATATAGGGCTTAATTGACTGTTGTTCCCGTGAGAATAACCTAAAGATAGAAAATAATTAAAATTCGTTCCAAAAGCTTTATAATTTTCAAAATGAAGATTTGCTATAGTTAAATCTCCTAAATTTACCACACCATCATCATCAAGAATAATACCATTAGAACCAATTGGACCATTATTAAGCGGTAAAGCAAAATCACTTAAATATGCAATATTAAATAATATTAAATTATCTCCCATGCCTTCTATAGGAAGCTCTCCTTCTACTGCAGCATAGTAAAGATTTGCATCAGCATCTTTTTGATCGCTCATCCAGTCTCTTACCTTGCCTTCTTCATCCCATTGATAAGTTTTACCATAAGCTGCACGGATAGCTACTTTATGATCTTGCAAACTTTCAGGTTTATAAGTGATCACTGCTGCATCACCTAGAGCATTAATCGCTAAGGCTGGATAAGTTGATTGTCTTAAAGCATTGTTTCTAAGATTACTTCCTGGTCCATCGGTTCCTGGTTGTCTTCCTACAGTCGCAATCCATTCAGGTGTGATGTAGTAGTCAAGATAAGCTCTATCTACATAAAGTACAGGCCCGCTTGATCTTGTGTTTCTTCCTGCATCTAAGTCATAAGGAGTACCACTCCAACCCATTTGAGACCAATTTTTAGCCATAGATAAACGACCATAGAATTTGGTTTTATCATTAATATCAGCATTCATATTTAAATGAAGCTCATTCATCCATTTGTTATTAGCACTATAATCTTGTCCGCTAACTTTATAGTTTGTATTTGAAACTGCTGTTGAAAACTCAAGTCCAAATTTAACCTTGCTCAAAGCAGCTTGGAATTCTGTTTCATCGGCTCTATCATTAAGATCAGCAAGTTCAGCTTTTACAGCTTCATTTTGCTTAGCTTGAGCTTCCCTTTCTTTTCTGATTTGTGCAAGTTCAGCTTGAATTTGTGCAAGCTGTTTTTGAAGCTTGGTTATCTCATCATCTGTATTTTTAGCAAAAAGTGAAGATGAAAGAAGACAAGCACTTAAAATAAGTGAAAACTTAGTTTTCATAATCATAACTCCTTGTAATTTTGTTACATTTAGCAAATTAAAATTGTGATTATAGAAAAAAAAGTTTAAAAAAAAATTATACATTAATCATTTTTAGCTAATCAAACTTATGACTAGCTTTGTAAATATTGTAGTTTCAAAAAAGTTTTAAAATTTTAAATTTTTAAATTTTATCGCAAATTTTTATGTCTAAAATTTTATCTCCTTGATGTATAGAGTCTAAAACTTCTAAACTTTCTTCATCTTTTGGATCAATTTGCCCAAAAACAGTATGAACCCCATCTAAATGAGCTTGAGGGCTGTGACAAATGAAAAATTGAGAACCACCCGTATCGCGTCCTGCGTGTGCCATAGATAAAGTTCCACGCTCATGTTTATGCTCTTGATCATCACATTCGCAAATGATTTCATATCCAGGCCCACCTACACCATTGCCGTGTGGACAACCTCCTTGTATGACAAAATTTGGGATCACACGATGAAAATTTAAATCTTTATAAAATCCCTCATTAGCCAAAGTAGCAAAATTACAAACCGTTTGCGGAGCCTCATCGCCAAAAAGTTTTAATTTCATTGTGCCTTTTTCAGTTTCTATAAGAGCAAATTTGTATTCATTTACTTTGCTTGTGTCGATTGTTTTTATCATTATTTCTCCTTAATCTATATTTGTATAAACAGCTTGAACATCATCATCATCTTCTAACTTATCTAAAAGTTTTTCTATATCGCTAAGCTGTTCTTCGCTAAAGCTTACAGGATTGTTTGGTATATACTCAAGCCCTGCTTTTTTAAGAACTAAACCCTTAGCTTCTATAGCAGAACTTAGCTCACCAAAGGCAGTATAATCACCGCTAATTACTAACTCTTCTTCATTTTGCTCTAATTCTTCAAGCCCTGCATCGATCAAATCAAGCTCTAATTCTTCTAAATCTCCTGCAAATTTTTCAAGATGAAAAACCGCTTTTCTAGTAAACATAAAGCCTAAAGATCCATTTTGTAAAACTTCTCCTCCATTTTTACTAAAAATAGCTTTTACATTAGCCACGGTGCGTGTAGGGTTATCGCTCATACATTCAACTATAACCAAAGCTCCATGTGCAGCTTTTCCTTCATAATGAATGTTTTTAATATCTGCGCTATCTTTTCCACTCGCACGCTTAATAGCCGCATCTATATTATCTTTTGGCATATTATTTGCTTTTGCTGTAGCTATAGCACTTCTTAATTTTGGATTCATATCAGGATCAGTGCCACCTTCTTTAGCAGCTACTTGTATGGCTTTAGCAAGCTTAGGAAAAAGCTTACTCATTTTATCCCATCTAGCCTCTTTAGAAGCTCTTCGGTATTCAAACGCTCGTCCCATAAATTCTCACTTTCTTTAAAGATTTTTAAACTTAAAAGTATAAACTAAAAAGGCTAATTAAAGCTTTAAATGGTATGATTTTACCATTTATTTTTAGGGAGAAGCTTTTTGAATATCGCAAAAAAAGAACTTTTTGTTGCTTGGTTTTTCTTGATTGCTGCTATTGTATTTGAAGTTTTAGGTACTAGTTTTTTAAAAATGGAAAATCAAATTTTAGGCTATATATTTATGGCTTTATTTATAGCTTTTTCTTATTTTTTTATGGGCAAGGCGATTAAAAAAATTCAAGTAGGCATAGCCTATGCTGTATGGGAACTTTTAGGGATTATTCTTATACTTTTAGTTTCTTTTATAGTTTTTAAAGAGAGTTTAACCTTAACTCAAATTCTAGGCATTGTTCTTTCTATCGTTGGAATTATCATGATTAATATAGGCGAGGTTAAAGAATAATGTATATTTTTATTATTGTTCTATCGGCATTGTTAGATATCGTAGCAAATTTATTGCTAAAAAAATCAGATGGTTTTAAGAATAAAATTTGGGGCTTAGCTGCGATTGTCAATGCTATACTTGCTTTTTTTCTACTTTCTTTTTCTTTAAAATATGTTCCTTTAAGCATAGCTTACTCAACTTGGGGTGCTATAGGCATCATAGGAACTTGTCTTGGTGGATGGATTTTATATAAAGAAAAATTAAACAAAATAGGAATTTTAGGTATCATTATCGTAATAATAGCAGTATTTTTGCTAAATTATTAAAACAGCAAAATGCTGTTTTAATGTTCCATTTTGTTTTTCGCTTCAATACCCATTAAAGAAAATGCGGTTTTAATACTAAGAGCAACCAAAGAAAATAATTTAAGCAAATCATTTTCATTTGCAGAGCCTACAACTTTATTTTCATTGTAGAATTTATGAAAATTTGCAGCTAAATTTTTAAGATAATCAGGAATTTTTTGCAAAGCTCTAGCCTCAAAAGCATCATTTAAAATAGCCTTTAAATTCAAAGCTTCAAAGAGTAAATTTACACCATCTTGATTTAAACTTTGTAAATCAGCTTTCATTACATCATCGATTTTTTTACCAGCTTTAGCAAATACTTGATGAATTCTAGCGTGTGCATAGTTGATATAATACACAGGATTAGAACTATCTTCTTTTTGCAAATCACTAATATCAAATTCCAAATGCGTATCGCATTTTTTGCTCAAAAAGATATAACGCAAAGCATCACTTCCTATCTCATCAACCACATCGCTCATCAAGATAAAATTTCCTGCTCTTTTACTCATTTTATAAGGTTCTCCATCTTTAAGTAGGGAAACCATTTGTGCTAAAATAATCTCAAGATTATTAGAGTCAAATCCCAAAAATTCCATCGCAGCTTTCATTCTAGAGATATAACCATGATGATCTGCTCCCCAGATATTAATACACTTTCCATAACCACGACTCATTTTATCTTTATGATAAACAATATCTGCTGCCAAATAAGTCCCGCGTCCATCTTCACGGATAATTACCCTATCTTTTTCATCGCCTTTTTGCGAAGAAGCAAGCCAAATTTTACCTTCTTGCTCGTAAATTCCTTTATGCTCTTTTAAAGATTCTAAAGTTGCATTTAAAGCATCATAATACGATCTTTCGCTTACATAGCTGTCAATTTTAATCTTTGCTTGTTCTAAATTTTGTTTAATCAAAACAAGCATTTTATCTTTTGCCCAATCAGCCAAACTAGGGATATTTTCTTGGCTAAAAAATTCTTTACCAAATTTTTCAAAAGCTTCTTTTGCTAAATCTGCTATATACTCGCCTTTGTAATATTGCTCTGGATATTCAACATTTTCATGAAGTATATTTTCTTTCACGCTTAGTAAAATAGAAAGCCCTAGTAAATAAATTTGATTACCCGCATCATTGACATAGTATTCTGTATCAAATTTATAACCCAAATGTCTTGCAAGTCTTGTTAAGGTGTCTCCAAAAACAGCGCCTCTTGCATGTCCTATGTGTAAAGGCCCAGTAGGATTTGCACTCACATATTCAAGCAAAAAACTTTCTTGTTTTTTTTCTCCTTTAGTAAAATCATTTGGATTTGCTAGAGCCTGATTTGCAAGTTCATTTAAAAAAGTTTTGGAAATTCTAAAATTTAAATACCCATTTACAGCTTCAACTGATTCAAAACAATCATGATTTTGAAATTTGCTCGCTAAGTCGCTAGCGATCAACATAGGGGATTTTTTTAATTCCTTAGCCAGTGAAAAAGCCAAAGGGGTGGCAAAATGTGCTAAATTTTTATCCTTTGGATTTTCAAGCGCAAAATCACACTCTAAAATCTTTTTAATTTCATTAAAAATAATACTTTTCAAAAGACTAAACCTTAAGCTTTTTTTGTTTCGTCTATACTTGCATCAGCATTTGTATTATTAGTTGTGTTTTTGTTTTCTTCTATTTTTTGAGTATTTTTTGCTACTTCATCATCATTATTCATTTCATCTTTAAAAGTTTTAATACCTTTGCCTAAACCCTTTGCAAGTTCTGGAATTTTTTTTGCTCCAAAAAGCAATACAACAATCAATAAAATAATCAACCAATGACTTGGACTTGACCAACCACCCATTTTATTCTCCTTCATTCCAAATATTTTGAATTTGCCCTAGATTCTGCCCTTTGGTTCTAAATTTATGGGCGATTAAAATCGCTCGCAATGCTTCATAACTTTGCTTTAACTCATCGTTAATGATAAGATAATCATACTCGCTAAGCTCTTTCATTTCATCACTAGCGTTTTGTAATCTTCTTTCTAGTTGTATTATTGTATCAGTATTTCGCTTAATAAGTCTTTTTTTTAACTCATCTTTATTTTTTGTAGTAATAAAAACAGAAACAATCTTATCGGCCATTTTTTGTCTGGCTATTTTAAATCCTTGCACATCAATATCAAAAACAACTATTTTTCCATTATCTAAAGCATTTTGAGTGTGCTTTAAAGAAGTACCATAAAAATTTTCATGCACTCTAGCCCATTCTAAAAAATGATCACTATCTATACCTTTTTGAAATTCTTCATGGGATATAAAATGATAATGTATTCCATTTTTTTCACCCTCTCTTGGTTTGCGAGTTGTTGAAGAAATAGAAAAATAAAGCTCATCTTCAAATTCATCAAAAAGTTTTTTTAAAAGAGTTGATTTTCCAGCACCACTAGGACCTGAAATCAACAAAACAAAACCTTGCAATTTCAATCCTCTTTAAAACTAATGTTTATATTTATATTCATATTCATACCCTTAAGAGCAGCTTTTAAGGTATCATCTTTAATACTTGAAGTGATCGCTCCTGCTATGCTTTGGCTAAGCTCATTAACTATCTCTTCGCTATTATCATCTTTAGTTACATCACTTACTATAGGCTCTTCATTTTTTTCTAAGATTTCCTCTCCAAGAGCTTCTTGTATATCACTTTCTTTCAATGTATCAAAATCACTTATATTTAAATTTGGCACAACCACTTCCTCTTCATTTGTTCCTAATTCTTTATCGTCTAAAATTGGTTCATCTTTAAAATCTTCTAAGACCTTGCTACTATTATCACTATCAATACCATAATCAAGCTCATCAAGTTGAGCTAGTTCTTCTTTGATTTGATCTTGAGTACTCAAATTTGAAGTAAAATCATCCATTTCATCTTGAACATCTTCTTCCACAACAGGAGCAAACTCCTCTAAAACTTCCTCTGATTCTTCATTATCTTTTGCTTGACCTAAAAATTCAGCATCCTCAGGAAGATCATCAAAATCCATTTCTTTTTCTTGCTCTTCAACCACAGGAAGATCATCAAAGTCGCTTATATTAGCTTGTAATTCTTTGTTATCTTCTAAATCTTCATCATTTTTATCATCTAGCTCATCTAAACTAGGCTCAGTATCCAAAGCTGTATGTTCTTGGCTTAAGTCTTCTTTTTCGCTTTCACCATCTTCTAAAGTTAAATCTAAATCAGTTTGAGTGTCTTCTTGAGTCTGTTCTTTAATTGTTTCTTGTTCTAAATTGTCATGTTCTAAATTTTGAGTTTCTAAAGTTTTGTTTGAATTATCATCTTGAG
>NZ_NXBA01000017.1:0-500 GCF_002383835.1 Campylobacter sp. 107 | reverse complement strand
ATCCAAAGCTGTATGTTCTTGGCTTAAGTCTTCTTTTTCGCTTTCACCATCTTCTAAAGTTAAATCTAAATCAGTTTGAGTGTCTTCTTGAGTCTGTTCTTTAATTGTTTCTTGTTCTAAATTGTCATGTTCTAAATTTTGAGTTTCTAAAGTTTTGTTTGAATTATCATCTTGAGATTCGCTAAGCTCTTCTTGCATTTCTAATGTATTTGTTTTAGAATCGTCTAATAATTCTTGCTTTTCTATTTCTTCATTTTTATCATCTTCTTTGATTTCTAAATCTTCATCATTTTTATCATCTAGCTCATCTAAACTAGGCTCAGCATCCAAAGCTGTATGTTCTTGGCTTAAGTCTTCTTTTTCGCTTTCACCATCTTCTAAAGTTAAATCTAAATCAGTTTGAGTGTCTTCTTGAGTCTGTTCTTTAATTGTTTCTTGTTCTAAATTGTCATGTTCTAAATTTTGAGTTTCTAAAGTTTTGTTTGAATTATCATCTTGAG